>JAJFLF010000331.1 GCA_021772845.1 Mariprofundus sp. | reverse complement strand
TAAGATCATCACACAGGTTTTTCAGATCAATACGATGCTCACCATCAGGAATGGCAACCAGATTACCGGCATCATTCACATTGAAAAAACCATTACCCCAGCCTTCGATCTGATAAAGATCGGCTGCATGCTCTGTTGACCAATTACTATCGCCCATCGTGTTTCCTCAAGCTTCAAAGTTTATCCTGATCATGTTCAGCCACGATGATAACCAACTACCATTGGGTTTACATAATGAAAGATTTAACCGCGCTAAAAGCCATGCTTTTTTTTGGTACATTTTATCCCATCGTAGAGAACCAACAACGTGCATAAATGACAAAACCTCCACCCGAAGGCAGAGGCTTTGTCTCTATCTGTAACGCCCTGAAAAGGCTTTGATGGTGACCGTTTTAGCGACTGTGCATCATGTCATCTTCAGGTGTTGCACTGATATTGTGTATCGCCAAATCAGCACCCATGTATTCATCTTCTTCAGACAGACGCAGGCCGATGGTTTTTTTGATGAGTCCGAAAATGGCAAAACCCGCTGCCACAGCAATAGCAACACCAGTCAGTGTACCCACCAGCTGAGCCATAAAGGTTACGCCACCTGCACCACCCATAGCTGTCGTTCCGAATATACCGGCCGCAATACCACCCCATGCTCCACACATGCCGTGCAACGGAATCACACCCAGCACATCATCAATTTTTAATTTGTTCTGAATAAATTGAAAACCGAATACAAACAGGCCGCCTGCAACCATACCAATGGCCAGCGCACCAAGTGGATGCACCAGATCAGAACCTGCACAGATCGCAACAAGGCCTGCCAAAGCGCCATTGTGCACAAAGCCCGGATCGTTTTTGCCGACTATCAGTGCAGCCAGCAGACCACCAACCATGGCCAGCAGTGAATTCATCGCCACCAAGCCTGCAGCTCCCTCCGCAGTGCCTGCACTCATCACATTAAAACCAAACCAGCCCACGCATAGAATCCAGGAACCCAGAGCTAAAAACGGAATATTCGATGGTAAAATCGCATTAACACTGCCATCTCTGTTATAACGCCCTTTGCGAGCACCAATCATCACTACTGCACCCACAGCTAAAAATCCACCCATGCCATGAACTACAACAGAACCGGCAAAATCATGAAACTCAGCACCAAAGTTAGCCGCCAACCAGGCCTGATAACCATAATTACCAGCCCAGATCATACCTTCGTAAAATGGGTATACCGTCGCAACAATAATCACTGTTGCCAGTGCATTGGGCCAAAAACGTACACGTTCGGTGATACCACCGGAGATAATCGCTGCAATCGCGGCTGCAAAGGTAAGTAAGAAGAAGAAGTGCACCATTTCATAACCGTTTGTAGCACCACCAATCACATTCAACTCCGAGACCGGAGCAAAAAAGTTAATACCGTACGCCACGGCAAAACCGATAAAGAAATAGGATATGGTTGAAAAACCAAAATCAGTGATCACACGTACCAGTGAATTCACCTGATTCTTTTTACGAACCGTTCCTACTTCCAGAAATGCGAAACCTGCATGCATCGCAAATACCATGGCAGCACCCATGGTCAGAAAAAATACATCAAAACCTGCTGTGTTCATTAAACCAATCCCCTTAAGCTTCTATTTTATAATCTGATACTTCGTAACAGCATCTATTCACGCCCATGCATAGGCAACCCCAACACAGAGAGTTGGTCCCTTGATCAACTCAGCTCGTAGAAGCAGTGAATGCGTGTTACAGATGATTAACTATGACAGTGCATCTTCATTTTCTTCGCCCGTACGAATACGAATAACCTGCTCGATTGGAGATACAAATATTTTACCATCACCAATTTTGCCCGAGCATGCCGCACTGCGAATAGCCTCAATGGCTTCTTCAACCTGAGCTTCTGCAACAGCCAGAGAGATTTCAGTTTTTGGTACAAAGTCCACATTATATTCTGCACCGCGATAAAGCTCCGTGTGGCCTTTCTGACGACCATGACCACGCACTTCAGTGACTGTCATGCCGGTAATACCAACCTCAATCAATGCGTCCTTCACATCATCCAGTTTGAATGGTTTGATGATAGCTCGAATCATTTTCATATCTTTTCCCCTTCACTCTTTCTTTATGGTTATCAATCGATAAAAAACATAGATCGGAAAACCCTACTTCTTTTTACCCTCTTTCTACATACTAAAAATCATGCATCTGTAATTTGAACATGCAGGCAAGCCGGCCAGCATGCAAACGTGGTTAAAGTAATAAAATCGAGAGCGGGTAAACCCGCTCTCGATCCTTTTGTAGAAGACACCATATTTCTCGGCCGGGTGGAAATATTTATCTGTCTTCTACAATCTTTTAGAACTATGTCCTGTTGATGCAAACAGAGTCCCTTTTAAACCATCAACCTGATATCAGTTTCTGGTCTGTGTAAACTCTGGATATGCAGCCAGACCACATTCACCGACATCAAGACCTTCGTACTCCTCTTCTTCCGATACACGAATGCCAAAGAGCGTTTTAACCAGATACCAGGTGATGAAACTCGTAACAAATACCCAGGTGAAAATCACTCCGATACCCATTAATTGAGCAGCCAGCGTAGCATCAGGATTAGAGAGGCATACCGCCAACAGACCCCAGATACCCACTACACCATGTACAGAAATCGCACCTACCGGATCATCAATTTTGCATTTCGTATCCAGCAACACAATCGAGGCAACGACGATCACACCACCAATTGCACCGATCAACGTAGCCAGCTCAGGTGAAGGTGTGAGCGGTTCAGCAGTAATGGAAACCAGACCAGCCAAAGCACCATTCAAAGCCATAGTCAGATCAGCCTTACCAAACCATAAGCGGGCAACAAGCAGACCTGCGATACAGCCACCCGCAGCAGCCATATTGGTATTCACAAACACCATCGCAACCGCATTTGCTTCTGCCACATCGGAAACCTTCAGCTCTGAACCACCGTTGAAACCAAACCAGCCCAACCACAGGATAAATGTACCCAGTGTCGCCAAAGGTAAGTTCGCACCCGGAATTGCGTTCACTGAACCATCTTTACCATATTTACCTTTGCGGGCACCAAGTAACAGTACGCCAGCCAATGCAGCAGCTGCACCGGTCATATGCACCACACCGGAACCTGCGAAATCAAGGAAACCGGC
>JAJFLF010000034.1 GCA_021772845.1 Mariprofundus sp. | reverse complement strand
CAGGGGAAATTGATTGGTGTCACCCAGGTTCTCAATAAAAAGGGTGGTCCTTTTACCGATGAGGATGAGTCCAGGTTGCGTGCGTTTACGGCACAAATATCCATTGCACTGGAAAATGCCAAGTTGTTTGATGATGTGCAGAAGATGCAAAATTACAACGATAGTATGCTGGAAAGTATGTCCAACGGTGTGATTACGTTTGATGAAGATGGGCTCATTGTTACCTGTAACTCACCGGCCTTGAAGATGCTGCATGTGGGTGAGTCAGACATTATTGGTAAAAAATCTGAAGCATTTTTTATGGATGGAAACAGCTGGATTGTTGATGAGCTACAGCGCTTGAATGATTCGGAAGAGCCGTATCTTGCCATGGATGTAGCGTTAGATGTTGATCAGGAATCGATGTTTGCAAATTTGACCTTTGTACATCTATTGGATCAGGCAAAGCAGCGCCTGGGTAAAATGATGATGATAGAGGATATTAGTTCTGAAAAACGTATGCGCTCGACCCTCTCCAAGCATATAGACCCTAGCATTGCCAACAGTTTGCTGGATGAGTCTGAAGATATTTTGGGTGGTAATGAGACGACTGCAACCATTCTATTTTCTGATATCCGAAGCTTTACCAGTATTACTGAAGAGCTTGGGGCATTGGGTACTGTCAATCTGTTGAACGAGTATTTCACGCTTATGGTGGACTGTATTCGTGCTGAAGGCGGCATGCTCGATAAATTCATTGGTGATGCGGTGATGGCTGCTTTTGGTGTGCCACTTAAGCATGAAGATGATGAAGACAGAGCTGTGCGTGTGGCAATTAGTATGATGAGAGCCTTAAGCCGTTGGAATGTTGAGCGAGCAGCTGATGGCAAACCACCTGTTTATATCGGTATCGGTCTGAATAGTGATCAGGTGATTACAGGTAATATCGGTTCACCGACCAGAATGGATTACACTATTATTGGTGATGGTGTGAATCTGGCAGCCAGGCTGGAAAGTGCGTGCAAGTATTATAATGCACAAATTCTGATTAGTGAAAATACCTACAGGGCCTTGAAAGGAACATATAAAATCAGGCCGGTTGATCGTGTTGTTGTGAAAGGTAAAACATTACCTGTGGATATCTACGAAGTACTGGACCATTATAGTGAAGAGAGCTTTCCTGATTTGATGGATACGGTGAATTATTTCACTGAAGGTTTGAACTGCTATAGAACGGCACAGTGGGATATGGCTATCAATAAATTTGAAGAGGCATTAAAGCATCATCCCTGCGATGGTCTGTCACAGATGTATATTGAGCGTTGTCGTGTACTGCAGGAAACACCTCCAGAAGGAGAGTGGAATGGTGTGTGGACCATGACTGGTAAATAACAGTGATTTAACCGAAAGCGGAAACAGTGAATAAATCAGCGCTTCCTTAGCTTATTGTCTCTGGCAGTATCTGCAAAATATGATAAGTCATTGGGTTTAGCTTGTTCGTTAGGAGTTGAGTATGGCAGGGAAATTTCAGACCAGTGCGTTATGGCACAATTACTTTAAACCGAAGGATGACTGGGTTGAAGATACGGCGAAAAAGTGTGAAGAGAACCTGTTGTTTAAAGGGTTTTCACCAACAGTTGTGCGATGGTTTGCTGCTAAAATGCATCCACGTGAATATGATGCAGGTGAGACGATTTTTCATGCCGGAGATGAAGGTGCAGGAGCGATTCTGTTGCGCTCAGGTAAGATTGCTATTCGTAGTAAAGGAATGGATCTGGCGACCATTAATGCAGGTGATATGTTCGGTGAAGTGGCTCTGGTTGATGGACAGGCACGTACGGCAGATGCAGTAGCGGTTGAACCTTGTGAACTGGTGTTTTTGTTGCGTACTGACTTGAATGACTGGATCAATAGTCAGCCAAAACATGCCTGTGTTTTATTGAAGAACCTGGGGGCTATGTTGGCTGGTCGTTTATTAGAATCTAATAAGAACCTTTCTCATGTTATCTCGGAGGATTCCTCCAAATGATGGAACGGCGTAACGCTGATCGACGTGCCGGTTCAAATTATCATCCGGTTCTGCAGGCTTCTGCTGTGTTCCTGGCTGGTTTGTTGGTGGTCTTTTGTATTCTTTTTGTTGCCAATCCGGTTATTTTTGCGCTTTGTGTATCGCTTGCGTTGTTTGCCGTTTTATCACCGGCAGTGGATTATTTTCGCCAGCGTGGTTGGCCGACAGCCAAAGCCGCTGGCACAGTGATGGGGCTGGCAACGGTTGGCCTTATACTGATTGCTGCATTGCTGTACCCACTGCTGATGATACAGGTGAAACAAATCTCTGAGCAGGTCAGCCATCTTGATCAACAGCTGTTACTGGTTTTAACCAATGCGAACGGTTGGCTGGTAGAGCATGATATTTCATCAATCAAACCGCAGGAGTTGACTGATTCAATTCTAAAGCAAGTGGGTGAGCAGGGTTCAAGTACGATTGCGAGCATGAGCGCCTTCTTTTCCAATATTGCAACATCGTTGGTATTGATTCCGCTGGTTACATTTTTCTTGTTGTGTGATTTTTTAACCTTGCGAAATCAGGCTATGCAGCTGTTGCCAAACCGCCAATTTGAACTGGGTTGGTTAATCTATATACGTGCTGCTACGCAACTTCAAAGTTATATCCGTGGTATTTCGATACAGGCCATGATTATGACGACAGTAACGACCATCGGTTTCTGGATAGCCGGTATCGATTATGCACCACTGTTGGGGATCATGGTGGGTTTACTGAATATGATTCCATTCTTTGGTATCTCTTTGGCTAAAATTCCACCCGTTGTGGCTGTGTTGATCTCTAGTGACCCTAGCCCATTGAATATCATTCTGGCACTAGCTGTAGTGATGGTTGCACAGGCTGTAGATAATGGTTTTGTGATTCCACGTATTATAGCTAAAGCTGCGAGTTTGCACCCGTTGACCGTAATGCTTGGTGTGATGCTGGGTGGTTATTATTTTGGTTTCTTCGGTCTGATTTTGACCATTCCGTTGATGTTCTCTGGCAAAGTTATTTTTAGTGAACTGGTTAGAGGGCTGCGACATCAGCATTTGAATGTACGTATGGATGCGCAAAGCCAGAG
>JAJFLF010000330.1 GCA_021772845.1 Mariprofundus sp. | reverse complement strand
CGGTTGGTCATGCGTAAGCCCTCAAAAGCTTGTGGACTGGTAACTTCATGGACCAATTGACGGTCGATATAAAGCAGCATGGAGCCATCGTCGTTTTCAGTCACGACATGCTGATCCCAGACTTTCTCAAATAACGTTTTTGCCATCATAAACTCCTGCTTATATCCATCAAAGGCGGGCATTATAGCGATATTGCTCTTATGAGGCGAATTTATTGCAATCGGTATCTGTTTGAATGTTTATGGCAGGAATTATGTCTGTATTGAAAGGGCGGTGCATTCGAGCCAATTGCTTTTGGATAGTTCGCAGTTATCCTGCGCATTGATAGTTACATGGAGGCAAAGATGTCCATCAAATCAGATAAATGGATTCGTAAAATGGCGCAAGAGCAAGGTATGATTGAGCCATTTATCGATGGTCAGGTTAAAACACGTGATGATGGCACTGGTGTTGTCTCTTATGGTCTCTCTTCTTATGGTTATGATGTGCGCTGCGCCGATGAGTTCAAAATATTCACCAACATCAACTCGGCCGTGGTGGATCCAAAAGATTTTTGCCCGAGTTCCTTTGTCGATATCCAGTCGGATGTCTGCATCATTCCGCCCAACTCGTTTGCGTTGGCTAGAACAGTGGAATACATGCGCATCCCGCGCTCTGTGCTGACCATTTGCCTGGGTAAATCGACCTATGCGCGCTGCGGTATTATCGTCAATGTCACCCCGCTTGAACCTGAATGGGAAGGTCATGTGACCCTCGAATTCTCCAACACCACGCCACTGCCAGCCAGGATTTATGCAAACGAAGGCGTTGCTCAGTTTCTATTCCTAGAGTCTGATGAAGAGTGTGAAACCTCGTATAAAGATAAACTGGGTAAATATCAGGGGCAAACGGGCGTAACCGTACCGAGGCTTTAATCATGAAATTATCTGAAATTCTATCCAATGCTGATAAACCGCTGATCTCTTGTGAATTCTTTCCACCTAAAACGGATAAGGGTGAACAAAACTTATGGAACTGCCTCGATGAATTAAGAAGCATTGATCCAGCTTATATTTCTGTCACTTATGGTGCCGGTGGCACAACGCAAGGCCGCACCAAAGGCATTGTTACACGGATAAAAGATGAAACAGGCCTCTCTCCGGTGGCGCATTTAACCTGTGTGGGCGCTAGCAAAGATCAATTGGCTGAACTGTTGGCTGAATATCGGGCCGCCGGCATTCAAAATATTCTGGCTTTGCGTGGTGATGCGCCTGAAGGCATGGATCGTTTTGAAGCGACCATCGGTGGTTTTTCCTACGCCACGGATTTGATCGCTTTCTTGCGCTCACAGGGTGATTTCTCAATCGCCTGCGCCACCTATCCTGAAGGCCATCCTGAATCGAAGGGTGGGGTTGCAGATGATATTCGTTATCTGAAAATGAAGCAGGATAATGGTGCGGATTGCGCGGTTAGCCAATATTTTTTCGATAATGAAACCTTTTTCAGGTTCCGCGATGCGACTGAGAAAGCAGGGATTACCATTCCAATTATTCCGGGCATTATGCCGGTGGGTAATTTTGAACAGATTGTGCGCTTCTCCGGTATGTGTGGTGCATCGGTACCTGCCTGGATGCATGAGCTTATGGAACCGATTAAAGGTGATTTGCAGGCAGTACAGAAGCTGGGCATTGAGCTGGCAGCTAAACAATGCCGTGAACTACTGGAAGCTGATACCCCCGGTCTACATTTTTATACCCTGAATAAATCTGCTGCGACAATCGCTATCCGTAATCAGCTAACCGACCTGCTGTAACAAAGCGATTCAGTATGTTCTGGCAATTTTTGTCCCGCAATATGGCAGTGTTAACACTGCTCTGTGCGGTAGCCGCATTTATCTATCCACCTGCTTTTCTGATATTCAAACACTATTTCCTCTGGTTTTTTGCGACCACCATGTTTGCGCTCGGAGTGGTGCTGCATCCTGCAGAAGCACGTTCGGCACTATCCAAGCCATCAAGCATCGCTTTGGGGGTGCTGTGTCAGTTTTCGATCATGCCGTTATTGGGTTTTGCCGCGGCTTCTATTTCGGTGTGGCAAGGTGTTGCACCAGAGATTGCACTTGGTTTTATCATTGTCGGCTGTGCCCCGGGGGCCATGGCATCCAATGTGATCACCTATCTGGCTGGAGGGGCTGTCGCCTTCTCGATTGCCATGACTATGGTAGCGACTACTTTGTCGCCGCTACTCACACCTACGCTGGTTGAATTTTTTGGCAGTGCGTATATGGATATTCCATTCTGGCCAATGATGAAGACGATTGTATTGACGGTGGTGCTGCCGCTAGTTCTTGGCATGTTGCTGCGTACGCGTCTGGGTAAGCATATTGGGCAAGCAGAACAGATTGCGCCCGGTATTGCCGCCATCGCGATCATTATTATCTGCTCCTATGCCGTAGCCGCCAACCATGACCGCATAGCCGATACTCCGGCTCTGGTGGTTGGACTTGTTATTCTACTCAATGGATTGGGTTATGCTTTAGGCTGGTTGGCAGCAACCCTGTTCCGTTTTGATTTTACATACAGAATCACACTGGCCATTGAGATCGGCATGCAGAATGCAGGTCTTGGTGTGGCATTGGCTCTGAAACACTTCCAGCCTGAAACGGCTCTGCCCGGTGCTCTGTTCGCCGTCTGGTGTATTATCACTGCGGCTGGCATGACTCGTTATCTGCATAAGAAGGCTGATACGGTTATTACTTCTACTTAATCGCAGGCCGATGTAGCTCAGTTGGTAGAGCATCTCACTCGTAATGAGAAGGTCTCCGGTTCGATTCCGGACATCGGCTCCATATAAATCAATAACTTATGAGATGATCTTTTGTTTTCAACTGTCCATCTGTGCTTAGGTGCAATGTTTCAAATGCAATTCAGAGGTATCACCTGCAAGGTACGTCGACGGTGATACTATGACGCAGAAACGTTAAGCGTTCCTGTTTTTTAACTCCAAGGGTTATAGTTAAAAGCCTTCTTATCACGTTGGCGGGTAAGGTATGCCCGGGTAGCAGTAATTAGGCCAATCCCAACTGCTAAAACCGCTACCAATATAAAGAAGATTGCTGCTATATCCATGGGGCTGATTATAGCAGAAACAGAGTATAAAAAGCCCCGCCATTTGACAGGGACTTTGATATGTATGTCGTTTTATTTCACTTACAGGTTCTTAATAAGGGTGGAACCAATATGTTCTTAATGATGGATGGAGCAAGATGATTCAATCTAACTTGTTGATTTAATGCTCTAAATATTAAATGTGTGCGCTGCATTTCTTCTTAGGAGGACCATTTCCGGGGTGAAAAAAGTCTTCTAAAGAAAACTGACTGCATTGCCTTGGATGCGGCTAGATTTCTATGCCATCACCTGTTGCATTGCACTGTCGGTGAATCCAGCCTCTGTTAACGTCTCCAGCGCGGGATATTTTGCAATAATTCTGCCCAGTTATTGCCGGGCGTAATCTGACCACCAGATACATCATGATCCGCACCTGTGACTGCAGCCAGTGTATTGGGAGAGCCCATCAGAGTGTGACGTGCCAATAGAGCAAAGCTGATTGCTTCTACAGCCTGGGCAGGGACGCCGACGGCATCCGTGGACTGGACTGTAGCCGGAGTCAATTTTTGCTGAAGTAATTGCATCAGATGTTTGTTGCGTGCACCACCACCACAAATCAATACGGATGGTGTTGAACAGAAAGATGATCTGTCTCTCATCATGGTGATGCTGTCAGTAATGGCATCGGCAGTGAAACTGCTGGCCGTCGCTAGGCGATCTGCATATGAGAGTTCGG
>JAJFLF010000329.1 GCA_021772845.1 Mariprofundus sp. | reverse complement strand
AAGCCGCGTAAACCCGCACCACTGATTCTATAGAATCAGTTATTACCAATCATAAAAAAGGGCGCCTATTTAAATAGGCGCCCTTTTTTATGATTGGTAATAACTGATTCTATAGAATCAGTGGTGCGGGTTTACGCGGCTTTTTGAACCTTGCCGGAACGCAAGCAGCTTGAGCACACTTTTACTTTTTGGGTCTGTCCGCTAACAACAGCACGAACCTGCTGTAGGTTAGGCAGAAAACGACGGCGAGTCGTATTATGCGCATGACTGACATTATTGCCTGACATAGGACCTTTTCCACATACTTCACAACGCTTAGCCATTTCAAATACCTCCAGAGAAAGGCGGCGCACTTTATGAGAATGAGATCGTGCGCACAAGTAAAAAATGCAGTTTATTTTTATATTTAACTTATTGAGTGTTGTTTTGTGCTGTGGGATGCGTTGTAAGTTATTGTTTTTATTTGATTTGTATTGATTTTATCGATTGTTATTGATCTGCTCTTTCAATCAGCTCAATAGCGTAACCATCACAATCTTTTACAAAAGCAATCACTGTGGAGCTGTGTTTCATAGGGCCGGGTTCACGGGTAATGGTGCATCCGTCGGCTCGAATTTGATCGCAGACGGCATAGATATCATTGACACCGATGGCAATATGGCCAAATGCATTGCCCAGTTCATACGATGTCGTGTCCCAGTTATGGGTCAATTCAATGACTGCATGATCTGATTCATCGCCGTAACCGACAAAAGCGAGTGTGAAGCGTCCTGCCGGATACTCTTTGCGACGCAGTAGTTGCATGCCTAACACTCGGGTGTAAAAATCAATGGATTGATCCAGATTGCCAACGCGTATCATGGTGTGGAGTAGTTTCATCAATAACTCTACTCTTTAGCCGGCAATACGCCGTCCTGTTTGGCTAACCAGCGGGTTTGCATCATCCAGACCGGGCTGAACAGCAGTGTCATGGCGATTACGATCACGGTTAGTTCATTCAGTTCAGGCGGGAGTATGCCAGCAAAGGCTCCTACTGCCGCGAGCAGGAAAGAGAACTCTCCGATCTGGCTGAGCAGGCCCCCGGTAATAAATGCCATTTTCCAGGTTTCGCCCAGTGCGCGCATAACGAATACATTCACCCCGGAGTTGAACACGAAGACTGCAGTAGTTGCTCCCCATACCAGTAACCAATGCGACATCAGATAATCGATGTTTACCATCATGCCAATAGAGAGGAAAAAGATCATCACAAAGATAACGTAAACAGATTCTAAATGTTCGTGTATCCAGTCGGATTGTCGGCTGGATGCCAATACCATGCCTGCAAGAAATGCACCCAGACCAGCAGAAAGGCCTAACCATGATGTGAGTGTGGCAGCGCCCAGGCATAAAAGCAGGCCTAGCAGGACACGCTTTTCAATGCTTCCCTTCAAAAAACCCGGGATCTGTAAGGATTCTGTTTTCATCAAAAAGAGTACCAGTGCGATGATGGCAATTCCGCCACCAATCTGTTTGATGAGCTCGGTGCTGTTTACTTCACCATCGCCCATCAGGCTTAATACGATCATCATCGGTACGATGGCTATATCCTGTACCAGTAGTACACCGATTGCGTTCTGCCCGAACGGTTCATCCATTTCACCGGAATCTTGTAGTTCTTTGAGTACAACTGCGGTGCTGGAGAGAGAAATGACAAAACCGAATAAAATGCCGAGTTTTGTTGGCAGGTCAAAGAGCCATACCAGAGCTATGCAGGCAGCTACACTGATGGTGATTTGAACGGCTGTGCCGATAAATGCGATGCGCCAGCGTTGCATGAGTTTGGGGATGGATACTTCCATGCCAACAAAAAATAGCAGCATAACCACGCCGATCTCGCCAATTCGGGTAACGGTGTGTTGGTCTGATATTACGCCCATTACGGTTGGTCCGACCATAATGCCTGTTATGATATAGGCGACTACGATTGGTAAGTTCATACGAACGGTGAGATAAGCCAGAGCCAGTGCAACTGATAATACAATTGTGATGTTCATCATCATGGGGTCTAAGTGCATATTTGTTCCTTTGTAATTCTATTTTAAGACTTTCATTGGATCATTAATATATAGCGTATGTGAGTGGATAAGCAAGATTCATGCAAAGATATTCTTGCTGGTGTTGAAAACACGTGTGTGTATGGGCTATGATCCCGCACCTTCAATGTGGTTAGATAGCCATTGAGTGTTGTGAGTGGGAGTGATTGTGTCCAAAATTCAGCGTAATGCACTATGTCCATGTGGCAGTGGCAAAAAATATAAGAGATGTTGCAAAGTTAATGAGCGTGACCAGATGGTCGCCAGTGGTCACCGTCGCGATGGGGTGTTGCATGCGCTTACCTGGGTGAGTGATCATTATACCAAGCAGACCGATCAGTGGGTGGATCAGGTGTGGTTGTCCGATATTTCGGAAGCACAGCGTACAGGTATTGCGCTTGCTGATACTACAATCCGAAGTATTCACGATATGAACCTGCTGGAGTATATGGTGGCAGAAGGCCAATACAGTGATATGGACGGTGAAGATCGCCCGCTGGAATTGATTCTGAATGCTACTGATCTGAGTCTGGATGAAGCACAGTGTGCTTACCTCAATCAGTTGGCTGAACGCCCGTTGCGTCTATATAAAGTAACAGCATGTGTGGCGGGTGAAAGTTTCACCGTTAAAGATGCTTTGCTGGAAGAGTCCGATGAAGTCTGTATCTCTGATGCTTATGCCAGTCGTATGTTGGATGCTGGAGATGTAGTAGGTCTGCGTCTGATGCAGACTCCTGCCGGCTGGGAAGCCTCAGGAGCCGTTTATCATATTCCTGATAACTATGTGGCAGAACTCGAAGAGTTGTTGTTAGATGCAGATGATGATGCGTTTAGCGCAACGTTGGTTCACTTCTGGCTCAAACTGGTGGCTGCACATGTCTGATGCATTGATGCAGGCTGATCTAACCTGTCTGAAACTGTTACACCGCGGCAAGGTGCGTGATATGTATGAGGTGGATGATAAACATATCCTTATTGTCACCACCGATCGTCTGTCTGCTTTTGATGTGATTTTGCCAACGGCTATTCCGGGCAAAGGTGGTGTGTTGAATGATGTGTCAGATTTCTGGTTTCAGCAGTTGTCGCATATTGTAGCCAATCATGTATCGGACATGACGCTTGAAGAAGCTATCCCCGATGCAGAAGAGCGCCAACGTGTTGCTTCGCATGCGATTGTTGTGAAACGTCTGAAACCCGTACCCATTGAAGCAATCGTACGTGGTTATTTGATTGGGTCGGGTTGGAAAGAGTATCAGAAGCAGGGTTCTGTATGCGGTATTGCTCTGCCGGATGGGCTTGGTCTGGCTGATCAGTTGCCTGAACCCATTTTCACCCCTTCAACCAAGGCCGATGTCGGTGAGCATGATGAGAACATCAGCTTTGATGTTATGACGACGATTATTGATGCCGATCTGGCTGAGCAGATTCGCGATGTCAGTCTGCGCCTGTATAAAGAAGCTGCTTCTTTTGCTCTGAAGAAGGGTATTATCATTGCCGATACCAAGTTTGAGTTCGGTCTTGATGAAGATGGTAGTCTAACGCTGATTGATGAAGTGCTGACTCCGGATTCTTCGCGCTTCTGGCCAGTATCAGAGTATAAGCCTGGTATGAGTCCGCCAAGTTTTGACAAGCAGATAGTACGCGATTGGCTGGAGACACAGGATTGGAATAAACAGAGTCCCGGGCCTGTGTTACCTGATGAAATTAAAAATAAAACATCAGAGAAATATCTGGAAGCACTGACCCGTCTGACGAGCGCAGGCTAATGGAAATTTTAACGGCTATTGCTGCGGTAGCAATTGGCGTTGCACTGCTTATTTGGGGTGCAGACATGTTTGTCGATGGCGCATCCTCAGTAGCCAAAAACATGCGTGTTCCGCCTATGGTGATTGGTCTGACTATTGTCAGTATCGGTACGTCACTACCTGAAATGATTGTTGCAGCCATGGCAGCACTCGATGGTAATCGTGATCTGGGTATTGGTAATGCGATCGGTTCGAATATCGCTAATATAGGGCTGGTGTTAGGGATTACAGCTTTGATTATTCCCCTGACTGTTAAATCGATGACGTTGAGACGCGAAATGCCGGTGTTGTTTCTGGTTACCTTTCTTGCCTTTGCATTGATGGCAGATGGTGATTTGGTCTTTGTGGATGGTTTGATTCTTGTTGCTGGTTTGGTGATGTTATTGGGCTGGATGACACTTATAGGTATGAAGGATCGCCATGATCCACTCATTGAAGAGTTTACAGATGCTATCCCGGATAATTTAAGTATGGGTAAGTCGGTACTGTTTTTTATCGTGGGGCTTGTGGTGTTGATTGTCAGTTCACGCATGGTGGTTTGGGGTGCGGTGGATATAGCACACTATTTTGGTGTCAGTGATCTTATTATTGGTCTGACTATCGTTGCGATAGGCACCAGTTTGCCTGAGCTGGTTGCTGCTGTTGCCAGTGCGTTGAAGGGTGAAGCAGATCTGGCCATCGGTAATGTGATTGGCTCGAATATGTTCAATATTCTGGCCGTTCTGGCGATGCCTGCTTTGATTCATCCGGGTGCATTTGCTCCAGAAGCGCTGATGCGTGACTTTCCAATTATGATCGGTTTTACGATTGCTCTGTTTATTGTCTCCTTCGGCTTGAAGGGTGGCAGGGTTACGCGTTTTGAGGGTGGGTTGCTGGGCTCTGCCTTTGCAGGCTACTTGTTTCTTCTTTATTTACAGGCGTAATGTTTGTGATTATTTGATGTTTGTAGTGCATGCCCCGATGACATTCATTGGCATGCTTTGGTATGAGGCGTTAGTTTTGCGCCACTAAGATTTTGGAGAGTACAGATGAATTTTGCAGATCGTGATGGTGTGATTTGGTTTGATGGCAAAATGGTGGATTGGCGTGATGCCAAGATCCATGTGTTAACGCATACATTGCATTATGGCATGGGTGTGTTTGAAGGTGTGCGCGCCTATCATGCTGAGGAAGGTTCAGCGATTTTCCGTCTGCAGGCACATACTGACCGTCTGTTTCGCTCTGCTAAGATCATGAATATGGATATGCCATTCAGCAAAGAAGAGCTGAATAATGCCCAGCTTGCTGCCGTGCGTGAAAACAATCTGGATTCGGCCTATCTGCGTCCGATGGTGTTTTACGGTTCAGAAGGGATGGGCTTGCGTGCAGATAATCTGAAAACGCACGTGATCGTTGCAGCCTGGAGCTGGGGTGCATACTTGGGCCAGGATGCTCTGGAGAAAGGTATTCGTATCCGCACCTCTTCGTTTACCCGTCACCATGTGAATGTTGCCATGTGTAAAGCCAAAGCCAATGGTAATTATATCAACTCCATGCTGGCGCTCTCTGATGCCCAGCGTGATGGTTATGATGAAGCATTATTGCTGGATGTGGATGGTTTTGTAGCTGAAGGAAGTGGAGAGAACTTCTTTATGGTTTACGATGGTGTGATCTATACACCTGAGCTGACCAGTGCATTGGACGGTATTACCCGCGCAACAGTGATTCAGCTGGCTAAAGAAGAGGGTTATGAAGTGCGCGAAAAACGCATTACCCGTGATGAAGTCTATGTTGCCGATGAAGCGTTCTTTACCGGTACAGCTGCAGAAGTAACGCCGATTCGTGAACTCGATGGTCGCACTATCGGTTGTGGTTCACGTGGCCCAGTCACTGAAGTATTGCAACGCAAATACTTCGATGCAGTACACGGTAGAACCGGTATCCACGGAGACTGGCTCTCTTACGTGAAATAACTCACGCAGGTTTCAATCATCAATCATTATTAAAAAGGGCGCCCTAGAGGCGCCCTTTTTAATGCGTTATTCTGCATGTTTTGTCGTTTTTTTAACTTCTCGAAACTCTATAGGTATCACTAAATGTTCATTGTAATAGAGGGCAGCCAGCTGAACGCTAGTGACGTCTGGTGGTTGCTCATAGTTAAAAAAATATTATGGTCTATAATGGTAAAAAAGCACCCTGATAGATAAAATTTATTCAGTACAAGATATTATTGATGGCGGAAACCATTTATTGGCGAAGGCTAAAAATCTATTTGTCAGGGTAGTTTATTCGGTGTTATGGAGCATAGAGGGGATCTGATGGATAATACACATTCAAATAAGTGGGCAAATATAGCGCTGTTTATAGGTGCTGCAGCAATTTTAATATGGTTACTGAGTAGTGTGGCGGTTTCGCTGGCCGGTGCATGGCTTTTGGCTTATTTACTGACACCTCTGGTTGCGAGGTTGACTCAACAGGGGATGAGTAGGCAAAAGGCATGTAGCTTGGTGCTACTTGGTAGTGTAGCGATTGTAATTCTTGCCATCGTGCTTGTTATACCTGTCATTGCTAATCAGAGCTTACTTTTTGTAAGCGCTTTGCCGGATGCGCTAAACCGTTTGCAAACAGAGTGGCTGCCTATGATTAGTCAATATCTGGGCATCGCTATTCCTGTAGCGTCGGATGAGCTCATGAGTTCGTTAAGTGATCGACTTCGGCATATGGACTGGAAAGCCTTTTCCCCATGGGCGAATATGGGCGTTTCTGCAGCTACAGGTGTGATTGGATCAATCGCAGCGATCTTTAAACTGTTGCTAATACCAATGTTTGCCTCCTATCTGTTACATGATTGGGAAAAAATCACTAAGATGATCCATGATCATATTCCTAATAATGGTAAGGTCACGATTCTTCGTCTCCTGCATGATATGGATAGTATTATCAGTGTGTTCCTGCGTGGTCAGTTTGCCATCTGTGCTATTCTCGCATGCTGTTATAGTACGGGCTTACTGATTGCAGGCATTCCCTTTGCCATAATCATTGGGCTTCTCGCCGGGTTTCTGGGCTTTATTCCTTACGTTGGTTATCTCACAGGCATGATTGCCGCTCTGCTTATTTCACTGTGGAGTTTTGGCGCTGATGTTCACTTGCTTTATGTCGTGATTATATTTGTAGGTACACACTTGTTAGAAGGCTTTTATCTCGTGCCTAATGTACTGGGAAGTAAGCTGGGTTTGCATCCGTTGGTGTTACTGATGGCGTTGATTATTGCCGCCAGTCATTTTGGCTTTGTTGGTTTGTTGCTTGCTGTACCCGTCACTGCGGCAGGTGCAGTACTGATTCGTGAGGTAGATCGACGCTATTTATCCAGTACGATAATTGTGCCGGATGGGAGTAAAAAGTAGTAACACTTTGAAGGGGTTTTAAATACGGGGGGCTGACCTTTTTTTGTGGAATGTTGTTACTTCTATTTTACCGCGCCTGGATTGAGCGCATGTTATAAATCCCAATCTGTGCAGTCGAAAATACAGCGGGCTTGCCTTCAGCGTCGGAGGCCTCAATCGCTGTTAAGTCTTGAAATAGACAATCATCAAGTGAATCACCAAGCGCATCACCATGTGCCATATGTGTTTCAACGGCTGAAGAGCCTACCTCAATATACTGAACGTTTTCAGGGTTTCCTGGAGGGAGGTGGCAAATGGCTACTTTCTCTGCACGGCTTGCATAGGCACTGCTGGTTGTAAGTCCGATTACCACTGCTGCTGCAAAGAGCAGTGAAACAGCTGTCTTGAATGTAATGTTTGCGTTTGTCATTTGCTTTCTCCTTGGAACTTGAATGGCAGCTCCATTGCCGGTCTTTATCTGTGAGATGATAGTGATGGAATGAGATTATTTCTGTGTTTTGAGTCACAGCTTAGGAAGAGCCCCGATAGACTTGATCAGCATTGGGCAGGTTTACTTGTTAGTTGGGCAAATGTTTGATCGTCATCTCAGCTGATTCTCTGTTTATTTCGATCATGACTTCGCAATATTCGTTGCACTCATCAATCGGTGTTGGGTCATCGCTGCAGCTGCATCCGGCAATAATGGCTTTGTAAAAGATGCCCGCTTTAACCTGAATAGATGTTTCTGATTCCTGCATATGAAGAATCATCGCTTCGAGATCATTCTCCAGCGCATAACTGCCGCTTGTTAAGCCTTGCTGCAAAGGCAGCTCATCACAGGATAGCTTTTCAATCTCCAGCTTAATCGCTGTCTTGAAATCAGGCGTGCCCCACTTGTTGAGTGTGTTAGAAAATAGTGGGCTCAGCCCCACTGCTGTCCCACTTAGCGCATAAAAAGGAGGCCTTATTCTCAGGCATTTGTTACAATAGTTGTACCACACAAACTACTGATAACAAAAGGAGAATAAGGCCATGGCCCATCATAACACA
>JAJFLF010000328.1 GCA_021772845.1 Mariprofundus sp. | reverse complement strand
AGAGCTGGAGAATGTAATTGAGCGTGCGGTGGTATTGGCGACTGGCGATCAGGTGGAGTCCATTCCTTCATTGATGGGGCCGCAGGTGGTGAACGAGGATGCAGACCCTTTGGAACAATGGTTGCTGCAGTTGCCGGATTCGGGCATTCGGGCTGAGAAAGCAGTGGCTGCTTTTGAGATGAAGTTGGTGCAAGTTGCGCTGGATCGTAATCAGCATATCAAAGCGCGTGCTGGTCGTTGGCTTGGTTTTGGTGATCGAGCCAAAGATAAGATGCGTTACCTGTGTGATAAATATGATATTGAGGTGCATGAAGCCCCATGAAACTAGAGATGCGATCAGTAATGTTTGTGCTGTTTTCTTTGTTTGTATTGTCGGTTGGCAGTGCGAGTTGGGTTCAAGCTGCCCAGTTTGAGAAAGAGTACCTTTATTACCGGGATGCCAATGTGCCGCCATTTCAGAAATCACGTGAATTTTTTGACATGCCTAACAGGAAGGGGTTCTTTGAAGTTACGATGGTTTCGGAAGCAGTGGGGCCGCTGACTTTTCGCATTGTTCGAGTCAGGGGAGATAATGAAAAGACACAGGTGCAGCAGCGCAGCTATAGTCTTGGTAGCCATGAGTTTCAGACAAGCTTTGATAATGCCTCAGGAGAAGATGATTTGATCGTTGAAGTATCCAATTCTAATCCTGCAACAGTAGCGAAAGTCTCAGTTTTTGTGGTGGAACTTCCCGCCCGTTAAGTTAAAGTGTAGCCATGAAGTACCTGCGTTATGCTTGTCTGTTTTATCTTTTGTGCTTATCCACGGCAGTAAGCTGCCAGGCAGCAGCTGTAGATCAGGATGATATTGTCCGTCTTCAGTTGAAATGGAAACATCAGTTTCAGTTTGCAGGTTATTATGCGGCCCTTGAAAAGGGCTTTTATGCTGATGAAGGTTTGCATGTCCAGTTGATTGAAGGTGGCCCAGGTCATGATCCTGTGAAGGAGCTACTTGCTGGTGATGTGCAGTATGCAGTTGGTAATGTAGGGGCTTTGCTATCACGAGCAGGAGGAGAGCCGTTAGTAGTTTTGGCAAGTATCTTCCAGCACTCTCCCCTGGTTATGTACACTCGACCCGACATAAAATCGCCCGAGGCGTTGCGTGGAAAGCGCGTGATGATGCAAAAGCATTTTTTAACTGTTGAAGTGCAAGCGATGTTGAATCGAGCAGGGCTTCATCAGGATGATTATGAGCAACTCCCTGTAAGTAGTCTTGATGATTTGCTTGCAGGTCGTTCGGATGCTTTCTTAGGCTATAGTAGTAATGAAGGTTTTTTGCTGAAGCAGCAAGATATCGCATTTAACATGTTTCGCCCCCGTGATTACGGCGTTGATTTATACGGTGACACCCTGCTGACAACAGAGCCAGAGATAGAAGCTAACCCGGAACGGGCAGCGGCTTTTAGGCGTGCAAGCAGCAGGGGCTGGGAATATGCGCTTGAACATCAACAAGAAATTGTTCTGTTGATTAAGCAAAAATACGATAGCCAGCATAAATCGGTTGAGCATTTGACGTATGAGGCCAAGGAAATATCTGATTTGATGTTTTCTAATGTTATACCCGTGGGTTTTTCGAATTTGAAACGCTGGCAATTTATAGCTACGACATTTGAATCACTGGGCCATCCTGTTATGAAGATTGATTGGGATGCATTTATTTATCAACCAGATACAAGCGTTAGTAATATGCTTTGGCATTATCGTTATTGGCTTATTTTTGCCACGCTGCTTTTGCTGGTGCTGTTTTTATATCTCTATAATTTGCAATTGCGGCAGGGGATTCTCAAACGAACAGCAGCACTTGATCAAATTACCCATGAGTATAAAGATATTCTCGATCATATGCAGGATGCTTATTACCGTGCAGATATTCATGGCAAAGTCATATGGGTGTCGCTGGCCTGTGAACGGCAAATGGGTTACGACCGGGATGAACTGATCGGAAAACCGTTGAGTATTTTATATTATGATGAAGGTGGGCGTGATCTGTTTCTTGAAGCACTACAGGCTAGTGGCGGTGATTTGCAGCATTTTGAAGTGTGTCTGAAGCATAAAGAAGGTTCTCGAGTGTGGGTTGAAGTGAACTCTCAATATTTTCTTGATAAAAATGGCAAGGTTGCAGGTCTTGAGGGCAACGTTCGCAATATTGACGAACGTAAAAAAGCTGAACGGGAAAGTCAGGAGTTAACTGGTCAACTGCAACAGGCGCAGAAGATGGAGAGTATTGGTGTGTTGGCTGGTGGAATTGCCCATGATTTCAATAATATGTTGGTCGGAGTGATGGGCAATGCTGAGTTGGCCATGCTCGAATCCTCCGCGCAGGGTGAAATGCGTGAATATCTGGATAAAATTTTTATATCGGCTCGCCGTGGAGCTGATTTGGTGAAACAGATGTTGGCGTATTCTGGTCAGGGTCGTTTAACCATGGGGCATCAGAACTTTAATGATCTGATTTGCGAAGTCTCAGAGCTGTTAAGTACCGTGATTGGCAAGAAAATAAAATTGAATCAAACCTTAATGGATGGTTTGCCCGATGTGTATGGTGATCGAAACCAGTTAACACAGTTGGTAATGAATTTAATGACCAATGCCTCAGAATCTATGGAAGGAAATCCCGGTGAAATTTATTTGCGTACAGGTGTGCGTCATCTTGCAGCACTTGAGTTCTCCAGTATGTATATGGCCAATGATCTTGAGCCGGGCATGTATGCCTTTGTAGAGGTAAAAGATTCTGGATGTGGCATGGATGAGGATACGAAGTTACGTATTTTTGATCCTTTCTTTACAACCAAAGAGACGGGGAGTGGATTGGGTTTGTCAGCATTGTTGGGCATTGTGCGTAGTCACGGTGGCACATTGGCATTGCATAGTGAGCCGGAAAAGGGTTCCAGTTTTACTGTTTTTCTTCCTCTGCTGGCTACGGATAAACCTGAGCCTGAACTGCAAACTATGGAGATGAGTGTGCAGCCTGATGTGTGCGGTGCGGTACTGTTGGTGGATGATGAAGATGCAGTGAGAGAGGTCGCAAAACGTTTGCTTGAGAGAGAAGGCATTCGTGTATTCAGTGCCGATGATGGCGAGCAGGCTGTAAATATGTTTCGCCAACATGCCAGTGAGATTGCTTTGGTATTGATGGACTTGACCATGCCGAAGATGGATGGAGAACAGGCATTCCACGCTATTCGAGCTATTAGCCCTGATGCAACCATCGTGTTAAGTAGTGGTTTTCTCGATACAGATGCGGTTGAGCGTCTGAGGCTCCATGGTTTGGCTGGATTTATGAAGAAACCATACACTCGGAATACGCTGTTATCTGAAGTTGCGCGATTGGGTGTTACAAATGTTGATTTTGGTGTGAGCTTGGATTCCTGATCCCTGGTCCCCATATAGATGAGTATGGAGAACTGAAATGGATTTGAGCCGGATGACCCAAAAGATGAATGAAGCCATGGCTGCCAGTCAGACATTGGCGGCACGATTGTCACATCAGCAAGTTGACGGTGAGCATCTGCTGGCAGAATTGCTGGCTCAGGCTGATGGTCTTGCCCCGCGATTACTTGAGCAGGCTGGCAAAGATATCAACGTATTCAAATCGAAGCTTCAGCAATCCCTGTCTAGGCGCCCGAAGCTTAGTGGGCAGAGCTTTGAGATAGATAAAATATACATCACCCAACGTTTACAGACCCTGTTAGCACACGCAGCTGAAGAAGCAGATCGTATGCAGGATGATTTTATTTCAGTTGAACACGTGTTGCTGGTGTTTATTGATGAGAAAGATGACAGCGATGCCGGTAAGATATTTAAAGCAGAAGGCATCACGCGAGAATCTTTTCTTGAAGTGGTGACTAGGGTGCGCGGTAATCAACGGGTGACGACAGATTCTCCTGAATCACAATATGAAGCACTGAAAAAATATGGCAGTGATCTGGTTGAGTTGGCCCGTTCTGGCAAACTTGATCCAGTCATCGGTCGTGATACAGAAATTCGTTCTGTGATTCGTATTCTGTCGCGCAAAACTAAAAATAATCCGGTGTTGATCGGAGAGCCGGGAGTCGGCAAGACGGCTATTGCTGAAGGCTTGGCTCAGCGCATTGTATCCGGAGATGTACCGGAAGGTCTGAAAAACCGCACGCTGTTTTCACTGGATATGACATCACTGATGGCTGGTGCTAAATATCGGGGAGAATTTGAAGAGCGTTTGAAAGCGGTGCTGCAGGAAATTAAAGCATCAGAAGGGCGTACACTGCTGTTTATTGATGAATTACATAGCATTGTCGGAGCGGGAAAAACCGAGGGGAGCAGTGACGCCGGTAACATGCTCAAGCCGATGTTGGCACGTGGTGAGTTGCATTGTATTGGTGCTACGACTTTGAACGAATATCGTCTGTATATTGAAAAAGATGCCGCTTTGGAGCGGCGTTTCCAGCCTATAGTAGTCGATGCACCTGATGTTGCCGACACGATTTCAATCTTAAGAGGTATTCGGGAGCGATTTGAATTGCATCACGGCGTACGTATTTCTGATGCAGCGCTGGTGGCAGCTGCGACGTTGTCTGACCGATACATTTCAGATCGTTTTTTGCCTGATAAAGCCATTGATTTGGTTGATGAGGCCTGTGCTTCTATTCGCACAGAGATGGATTCTATGCCAGCTGAACTCGATGCAGTCTCCAGGCGGGCGATGCGTCTTGAAATTGAAGAGACCGCGCTTAAGAAAGAAAAAGATGAAGCCAGTAGCAAACGATTGAAAGTGTTACGTAAAGAGCTGGTCGAGCTGCAGGAGCAGCGTGATATCATGCGAGCGCGTTGGGAGCAGGAGAAGGGTGCCAAGGGTCAGGTTCAAGCGCTGCGTGAACAGATTGAACAGACAAAGCTTGATATTGAGGCAGCTGAGCGCAGTTATGACTTGGAGAAAACAGCCAGCCTGCGTTACGGCACGCTACCCGCTTTAGAGAAGCAGTTGGCAGAGCTTGAGCAGGTCGAGAAAGAGCGCGAAGGTTTAATCAGTGAAGAAGTCAGTGAAGAGGAAATCGCTGAGGTGGTGGCGCGTTGGACTGGTATTCAGCTGACGCGTTTGATGCAGGGAGAACGTGAAAAGTTATTGAGTTTAGAGTCTGTGTTGCACGAGCGGGTGATTGGCCAGGAAGAAGCAGTAGCGGCTGTCTCTAATGCTGTGTTGCGAGCTCGTGCAGGTATTCGTGATCAACACAAACCGATTGGTTCGTTTCTCTTTTTAGGTCCAACCGGGGTAGGTAAAACCGAGTTGGCACGTACCTTGGCACGCACCCTGTTTGATGCTGAAGATAATATGGTACGTATCGATATGTCCGAATATATGGAGAAACACGCAGTTTCACGACTGCTGGGAGCACCTCCTGGTTATATTGGTTTTGAACAGGGGGGGCAGTTGACTGAAGCGGTGCGTCGTAAGCCCTATTGTGTGCTGTTGTTGGATGAGGTCGAAAAAGCGCATCCGGA
>JAJFLF010000327.1 GCA_021772845.1 Mariprofundus sp. | reverse complement strand
TCTCCAAAACGCGCATATTTGCCACTCAAAGGCAACATCACACCTATCGTTGCTGCACTGATCTCACCAGCAGCCCAGGATTGAAGCTGCCTGCTCTCACTACTGCCTGGCATCTGTATCGACAACAAACTTGCAATTTTACTCACCGCGACCATATCTCCGCTCATCAAATGCGCCCGTCCGGCATACAGTGAAAAGGCTGGCAACATTTCAGGCGACAACAAACCGTTCGTCATTAGCATTTCGATACTATCCAGCGAAGCGCGACGCGCTGCCATTCTCAACCAGCTATCACGACCTGACACATCAATCTGAGCCGCCGCCAACAACCAGCTTATCGCCTCACCCTCATCTGCATATTGGACAATCGCAGGACCGACATCGAACACTTCGTCAACCAGTTCACGGGTCAAACGGGGATGCGCAAGCGCTTGTCGCAAGCTAGCCAGTGCACGACCGGCTTCTTCTCTCTGGATCCACCAGCGGGCCTGCCACACATAGGCATACGGCACCAATGCATGACCAGGAAAAGCATCCATCGTTGCCTGCATAATGATCGCGGCATCACGAAGGTTTCCGGCCAGCATCAATTGTGCCCTACGGAATGCGGCTTCCTGATGTATCACCGGAGAGGGATCCAGCATCAAACGCTCCAGCTCCAGAAAAACATATTCAATATCACCACCGTCACGGGCCTGCTGCATCAAACGTTTGATTTCAGCCACACTATCCGGCGCTATCGCCATGCGAGAGGCGGATTCAGCACCCGCCACAGCGTGCTTGCTCACTGTATCCATCGGAGTTTTAGGTTGGCAGGCGCTTAGCAATAGTAGCGCTCCCATAAGAGCCAGCATCATGACAGGCATTGCAGCCGGAGGGGTAGGAAGATAACGTGTCCACAACATGGATTCGCAGCCTAAACATCAATCGACATCCGGCCAACTGTTCGTCGTTGCCACACCAATCGGAAATCTCTCCGATATGACCTACCGTGCCGTCGAAACACTGAAGAGCGTTGACCTCATTGCCGCTGAAGATACACGCAATAGTCACAAACTACTGCAGCACTATGGCATCACTACTGCCATGATAGCAGTACATGAACATAATGAATCTCACATGATTGATGCACTACTGCCACGGCTGCAAAACGGTGAAAACATCGCGCTCATTTCTGATGCCGGCACACCGTTAATTTCTGATCCGGGCTACAGGATGGTGCGTGGTTTGCGCACCAAAGGCATTCGTATTGTCCCTATCCCTGGTGCCAGCAGTGTACTTACATCCCTGTGTGCAGCAGGCCTGCCAACCGATCATTTTCGTTTCATTGGTTTTTTACCCCGCAGTGGCAAAACCCGCCAGCAGGCGCTGAACCGCATCAATGGCTCCGATGAAACCGTCGTACTGTTAGAATCACCCCGACGCTTATTGGCCACACTGCGTAATATTCAGGAATGCATGGATGCCTCCCGCGAACTGGTGGTGGCGCGTGAATTAACCAAGCTGTTTGAAGAGTTTGTCGCAGGAAACGCTGAAGAACTGATCATACACTTTGAACAACATGCACCACGTGGTGAAATTGTTTTATTGATTGGCCCCGCAACAGAAGCTGCCGTAGAACTCACTGATCAACATATTATCGAATGTTTGGCCAGCCCCGCCATGCAGGCTTTGCCACCTTCTGCGCGCGCAAAAGCGGTGGCAAATATGCTCGGCATTGCCAAATCTCGTGCCTATGGCTTGATTACAGGCACTCCTAACCGCGAATAGGGATGCCTGATGAGCACTAAACTGGGACAAGCCGGTGAAGATCGTGCCGTCCGATACCTGCAGCACAGGGGTTATAGCATATTAGCACGCAATGTACGCCTTGCCCGTGGTGAGCTGGATATTATTGCCCTGCATAACGAACTACTGGTTTTTGTTGAAGTTAAAGCGCATCAATCACACGAATCCGCTCTGCTGGCCGTACATCCGGACAAGTGTGCCAGACTGCAATCGGCTGCAGAAACATGGTTAAGCCACAATCCAAAATACGCCCATTCACAATGCCGCTTTGATTTAATCATCCTCACCCCTAGAATCGGCTTACCGATGTGGGTTTCACCCCGCATTGAGCACATGGAGGATATTATCAGGTGAGTTCTGACGGGATTGAACAGACAGCATCGAACGCATTAATTCAACAGGCGTTTGCCGATGGCATAGCCTTGCGCCAGCAATGCATGAATGAGCTTAGCGAGCCGCTGTTGAACGCCGCGAGTGTAATGATTCACTGCCTCACACATGGTGGTAAAATTCTAGCCTGCGGTAATGGTGGATCGGCTGCAGATGCACAGCATTTTGCCGCTGAACTGGTGAACCGCTTTGAGATGAACCGCCCAGGCTTAGCCGCTGTTGCGTTAACCCATGATGCATCTGTCATCACCAGCATTGCCAATGATTTTTCTTTTGCACAGGTATTTTCCCGACAGGTAGAAGCACTTGGTCGCCCAGGTGATGTGCTTCTGGCGATCTCTACCAGCGGTAATTCTGAAAATGTAGTTGCTGCCGCTGTCGCCGCCCATGCAACAGGCATGCAAACCATTGCCCTTAGCGGCGCTAATGGTGGTGGTGCACTTGGACAGTGTGAGCATGTACAAAACCATGTGAAGATTAATCACCCTTCCACACCACGTATTCAGGAGATGCATATCACTTGCTTGCATATTTTATGCACACTGATTGATAAAAAAATGTTTGGGGGTACATCTTCATGATCAAACCACTTTCATTAAAAAAACTCAAAACGGTACCACTGTCCCAGCGTAAAATTGATAGTGATAGTAAAGATTTCGGAGCGCCCTATAAAGCGGGCAGCAGCCTTGAAGATTTCCTCTGCAGCCTGCCTAATCTCGGCTGTGCCGGTGATCTCTTTCATCTGCGTGATGCCATGGTATCAGCTTACCGCAACAAACACGCCATCATTCTTGCCTGTGGTGGACATGTGCTCGATTCAGGCCTTGGCCCTATGATCTGTCGTTTGATAGAACAAAAAATCATTACAGGCCTTGCACTTACTGGCGATGCACTGGAACAGGATGTCGAAATCGCCATCTCCGGACGCACAGTCACCGCTCGTGAACGTGAATTGCGTGATGGCAATTATTGCATCACTGAGGAAACAGGCTGCTTGATTAATGATGCCATCAATTTTGGCGCATTGGAAAACTCGGGCATTGGCCACAGTGTGGGCAAACGCCTGAATGACGCTGAACTCGAACATCTTGATCACTCTGTGCTTGCCACCGCTTTCCGTTATGGCGTACCTGTCTCCGTGCATCCCGCTATTGGCGCAGATGCTTTTTGTTTTCACCCTGCTGCACGCGGTGAGTCATTGGGCTCAACCAGCACCATGGATTTCAGGCTGCTGGCTGGCATGATGGCTGCATCCAGCCACGGCGTAATCATCAATATTGCCTCTAGCGTAGTCATGCCACGTGTGTTGCTACAAGCAGTTGATGCCGCCCGCAATGTTGGTGAAACAATTGAATCGCTTACCACCGCAGTGATTGATCCAGCTGCAAGCTCCTCTGCTATTACAGATGTAGTAAATAGATTATCCTCACCCAACGGGGCAGGCTTCTGGCTCGCAGGGCCTGATGAAATTCTTGTCCCCCTTCTCTTCGCCTCTGTAGCCGAAATATTGGGTGATGAGGTAATCTGATAAAACCTGTTTAATATCACTAGAAAACCAGTTAATCACTCAGGAGATTACATGCCGTTGTTACGACTATTCACATTATTCTTTTTCGCACTCTCTCTGTCCGGTTGCGTAGCCGGCGCTATCGTTGGCGGGGCAACGGCTGTCGGCAGTAC
>JAJFLF010000326.1 GCA_021772845.1 Mariprofundus sp. | reverse complement strand
CAGTAATGGCAGGCCTAGATGAATGACCATCGCTCTGTTTGTCGCAAGGCAGATAGAGAGACAAAACCCGGCTTATCGAGCCACTCCGTATTTAATATTCAGTCGTATGCCGCTAGCGTCGGCAAACGACAGAGGTCAGAGGCAAAAAATGAGTTTGAGTTTTTCAGATGCAGCCAAGGCGAAAAAACTGCGCGAATATTTTAATCGGCATAGTCGCATCTATATTGTAGTGGATGCAACTCAGGACGATGTGTTGGTGCCTGAGAGCTTGAGTGGCGATCCTGCTTTGCGCCTGGTGCTGAATATGCGCATGCCTCAAATGATTCATATTCATGATGACAGGATTGACTCTGATTTTTCATTTTCCGGTCAGACATTCTCTTGCAAGATTCCCATGCATACCATTTGGGCCGCATATTTGCCTGAGGGGGAACTCGAACAGGGCATTATTTGGGATGATAGCGTACCTGAAATGATTAAAGCGATTGTGCAGGCTGTGCGCAGCAATATGTCAGAAGACGGCGTGCAGGAGTTGCACGATAAAAAAGATGACGCCTCCAGTGCCGCCGATGCATCAAGTGACGAAGAGATGACTGATGCTTCGATCAGTTCCACGATCACCGTGATTGAAGGTGGTGGCAAAAACAGAGATAAGACGCAAGAGGGTGAGAAAGTCCGCAAGACGAATCATCTACGCGTGGTAAAATAGATGTTTAATATGCTAAACCGGTTGCTGTGCGCAGTTGCCTGCATATTTGTTGTGCAAACGTATGCATTTGCCGCTGCTGATGCACGTATGCAGGTGGATGTGGTTGCGGAAACAGCATCTGTTGAAGTGAGCTGGTTGCATTCCAATGTGCGCGAGGCCGCGGCACTGGCATTGCCTCAGCTGTGGAGTCGCATTGTGCCACAATATGCCCATGCCATGATTCCCAAGCGGGTGAAAGCAGTGAGCTTTATGCAGAAAGCCAGCCCGACCGCAGAGGGTATTCGTATTACTTTTCACCAGCAGCGGGTACTCAGCTATCTGAAAGAACATGATCTGCCCTATATCGCTGAACAGCCGGCCTTGAACGTGGTGATTCAACTGTATAATGAACATGGTCGACCAATGGGTGAGACGACCAATGAGCTACTTGATTTTGCTGCCAATGAAGCGGCTGCAATGGGTTATCGCATTGATGATCAGGGGGCATCGCTGGTTTTGTTTTGGCGCTGGCTGAATGATAAACAGGTGAGCCTAAGTGTGCGTGGTAACTCTAAACTTAGTGAGTTTTCTGAAACACGTCAGATGACCTCTGCTGACCCTCTCGAGCAGTTGAAGCCGTGGATGAGTGCAGTGTTGTTGAAAGCACGCGATGCGCACATCGAACCAACGGTGGTGGTCGAGACGGAGGGTTTGGAGCTCGCTCCTGATCAATTCAATCCCCTCAATGACCTGGCAATGCAATCACTGCCAAAACCGGAAGTTGAGTTACATCTTACGATTCAAAGAGAGACATCGTTAGCTGATCAAGTGTTGTTTGAACAGGACCTCAGACAGGATTCCCGCATTTTGGAGCTCTCTTTGCGGCAGGTGAACAGGGATGGGCAGCAGTACCGTTTACAATTGAAGGGCTCTGATGATCAGTGGCTGACGCAGTGGTTTGCGCTCCGTGGAATGACGCTGATACCGACTATAGAAGGTTGGGTGGCTCAGTAATGCTGGCTTGGTTGCATATCTCGCAGGCTATTGATGCCAGCATGCGACTGAGGGATGGGACAGCTCTCTTTTAATCATGCAAGATCGTATTCTTAATATTCCCAATCTGCTGACATTGGCGCGTATTCTTATAACGCCATTCATTATTTATGCGATCCTGGAGCATCAGGCTGTGCTGGCGCTGCTTCTGATGGCTGTAGCAGGGGTGACCGATATGCTCGATGGCGCCATTGCGCGCTACTTTAACCAACGTAGTACGGTAGGCGCCTATATGGACCCGCTGGCAGACAAACTGTTATTGATCAGCACCATCGTCACCCTCTATTTTATCGATCACCTTCCGTTGTATCTGTTTCTCGCAGTTATATTTCGTGATTTAATCATTGTGGTGGGTGCTATTGCCTATGAAATGGTCACCCACAAGCTTGAAATGCAGCCGAGTATTGCTTCCAAAATAACAACTTTTTTGCAAATTACGCTGGTGTTGGCCGTTTTATCTGAAATGGCTTGGCAATTTCCGGGACAAGAGCTGCTGCAAGCATCGATTATGTTGACCTTCGCTTTGACCTGTATATCCGGTATTCAGTACATGGTTGTGTGGATGCGTAAGGCTGTTACCGACGAAGCCAAAGAATGACTGCCAGTAAACATCAATTGCGTTTGCAGATGGATCTGCCGATCACCCATGATTATGGCACATGGTTACGGCATGCCGGTGTGGAATCTGCATGTAATCATCTGGCTCTATGGAGTGTACATGGTGGCAGGATTTGGCTGACGTCAGAAAGTGCCGCCGGGAAAAGCCATTTGCTGCGTACCTTGGCAACTGAACATGCTATTACTGTGATGCTGGATGTGATGTCAGATGCAGATCATGACAGCAGTTGGCAGTTGGCCCAGCAGTGGGAAAAACATCTGGAAGCTCAGCACTGTTGGTTGGTTGATGTGCCTGCTGGAGAGATCTCATTGGCTATTGCACATGCCTTGTTTCATTTGATTGAGCGCGGGCGTGATATGCAGCGACCTATTGTGATTGCCTGGCGTGGGGATTTGAATCTACTGCCTCCCGAACTTTCATCTCGCCTGTTGTCCATGGAAAAAGTTGATATGGCTGCTCCTGCTTCTGATGATGAGCTGTTACAGATATTGGGTGCAAGTGCAGGGAATTTGCAGTGGGATATTCGTGAGCAGGTATTGCAGGCCATGTTGACCTATCTACCGCGTCAGCTGGATGTGCTGGTGAGTGCTTTGAAAGAATTGGAAGCGCTGTCATTTGAACAAAAACACAA
>JAJFLF010000325.1 GCA_021772845.1 Mariprofundus sp. | reverse complement strand
GTTTTAAAACTGAACTGATGGAGTGCACTGCTGGTGAAGAAGCTGGTATTAAATCGGCAACTGTTTCGATTAAGGGCGAATATGCTTATGGATTTTTAAAGGCAGAAATTGGTGTACATCGTTTGGTACGTAAATCACCGTTTGATTCAGGCAATCGTCGTCACACCTCATTCTCATCCGTGTTTGCTTATCCAGATATTGATCGTGAAATTGATATCGATATTGACCCAGCTGATGTACGTACAGATACCTATCGCGCCAGTGGATCAGGTGGTCAGCATATTAATAAAACCGATTCAGCAGTTCGATTGACCCATATTCCTACCGGTGTCGCTGTACAGTGTCAGAATGACCGTTCACAGCATAAAAACCGTGAAGCATGCTGGAAGATGCTCAAAGCACGTCTGTATGAATTGGAGATAGAAAAACAGAATTCTGAAAAACAGGAATTGGAAGATAGTAAAACCGATATCGGTTGGGGTCATCAGATTCGCTCCTATGTGCTTGATCAATCGCGCATCAAGGATCTGCGTACAGGCATGGAGACCGGTAATACCGGGGTGTTCCTTGATGGCGATATTGATGCGTTTATTCAAGCTCAGCTGATGGGCATTAAACGCGGCGAAAACGACGGCACTGAATCTTAAAGATGAAGATGATTCATTTCCCGTACATTGCATTGCCTTTGGGCATCCTGTTTTTTCTGATTGTCAGTATCGGCAGACAGGTCGATGCGGAAGGAGCAACTGCTCTGCCTCTATTGACGCTTTTAGTGCTCAGTGAGTTTGCTTTTTTTGCCACCGGCATTGCTGCATTTATCGGCTTCAAACAGACTCGAGTAGACGGTTTTAAACCTGTTTATGTGGTTTCTTCTGTTTTATGTCTACTGTTATCAATCAGTTTTATGTTTTTAGGCATCACACTCTGGCCGCTATAGGCATTTAGACAGGCTACACTAGTCCTTTAAAAACAGGCGCTTGAGACGTCAAGCTTCATTCTGTTTTTTCACACATATAAAAAATGCACTTGATTCTATCAATCATATAAGTAGTAGATGCGTTTACTAATGGTTTCTTAATGATGAAACGGGCAGTCTTCGCCGCCGGTAATATCCGAAGGTGTATATAAATGACAACAAAAGATAAAGAACAAGAGACAATAATCGAAAAGGTTGAAGTAAAATTAGACGAACCGGTACAGGTTCAATTTTCAGATTTAAACTTGATAGCTCCGCTGATTAAAAGCGTGGAAGCATTGGGTTACGAAACTCCATCTCCAATTCAGGCTCAGACCATTCCACTGCTGCTCGACGGCAAGGATGTGATTGGACAGGCTCAAACAGGTACTGGTAAAACAGGTGCGTTTGCACTGCCTTTGCTAAACAACATCGATTTAAGTCAGAAGCTTCCTCAGGTATTGGTGTTAGCACCAACACGTGAGTTGGCCATTCAGGTTGCAGAAGCTTTTCAGACTTATGCACGCCATATGAAAGGTTTCAATGTACTGCCAATTTATGGTGGCCAGAGTTATGAAATTCAGCTCCGTCAACTTAAACGCGGTGTGCATGTTGTGGTGGGAACACCGGGACGTGTGATGGATCATATGCGTCGTAAGACTCTGAACCTTACCAATCTTCAAACATTGGTACTTGATGAAGCAGATGAAATGCTGCGTATGGGTTTCATTGATGATGTGAAGTGGGTGCTTGAGCAGCTGCCTAAAAAGCGTCAAATTGCACTATTCTCTGCCACCATGCCACCGGTCATTCGTAAAATTGCACAACAGCATTTGACTAATCCAGTACATATTAGCATTCAAATGAAAGAGACAACGGCTGAAACCATTCGTCAGCGCTATTGGATGGTGAGTGGAAGAAACAAGGTTGATGCGTTAACCCGTGTTTTAGAAGCTGAAGCATTTGATGCAGTGATTATTTTTGTGCGCACTAAAAATGCCACCGAAGAGCTGGCTGAAAAGCTTTCTGCTCGCGGTTATTCTGCAACAGCATTGAATGGTGATATTGCTCAGAAGACTCGTGAAAATACGGTCAACCGTTTGAAACAGGGTAAAATCGATATTCTGGTTGCAACTGATGTCGCCGCACGTGGTCTGGATGTGCAACGGATTTCGCATGTCATCAATTATGACATTCCACAGGATACAGAATCCTATGTGCATCGTATTGGTCGTACAGGAAGGGCTGGGCGTGAAGGCGATGCGATTCTTTTTGTAGCACCACGTGAAAAGCGTCTCTTGTATGCTATTGAAAAAGCAACCAAGAAATCGATTGAAAAGTTTGAAATGCCAACCACTGAAAGCATCAACGATAAACGTATTGAAGAGTATAAAGATCGTATTACTGAGACATTGGAATCCGGTGAGAGCCTGGCTTTGTATACTGAGATCGTTGAGCAGTATCGTACGGAGCATGATGTTCCAGCCAATGAAATTGCTGCCGCTTTAGCTAAAATGGCACAGGGTGATAAACCGCTGCTGCTTAAAGATATGCCTAAAGCGCAGGAACGTACTGAACGTCCTAGACGAGATCGTGAAGATCGCCCAAGGCGTGAACGTTCAGATCGTAATCCACGTTTTGATGCACCTGAAGATAAACGTAGAAGCAGCCGTGAAGCTTCACGCAATCAGTATGAAGATGATGATATCAAACCAAACCGTGATCGTGGTCCAAAACTGGAGCAGGGCATGGAACGTTTTCGTTTGGATGTTGGTGAAGTCCACGGTGTGAAACCTGGTAATATTGTTGGTGCGATTGCTAATGAGATCGGTTTAGAAAGTGAATTTATTGGCCGTGTCCAGATTCTGGATGATTATAGTATTGTTGATCTTCCTGATGGTATGCCGAAAGCAATCTTCAACGAACTGAAGAATGTTCAGGTCTGTGGTCAACGTCTGAATGCTTCTCTACTCGATAGTGCAGCAACGCCTGAACGTGCACCACGCAAACAGTTCAAACAGCGTGATGGTGATCGTCGCCCAAGCCGCAGTGACAGGACTGGTAATCGCGGTGGTAAAGCAAATCCGGATCGTGGTCGTTCAGCCGCACCCGGTGGTAGAAAACCACCACGTCGCAATAAAAAATAGTAACGAACAGATAACGATCTA
>JAJFLF010000324.1 GCA_021772845.1 Mariprofundus sp. | reverse complement strand
GCAGCAATGCCGTGAGATACAAGATAATCCTTCACGCTGGAAGCCCGGCTATTGGAGAGCGACAGATTGTATGCTGCCGCACCACGACTACTGGTATGAGCAGCAACCTCAACGTTGATATCCGCCCGACGTTTCAGCGTTGCCACCGCACCATCAAGGATTGCGATCGACTCAGGCGTCAAATCAGCACTATTGTTGGCAAAATTAACGCCGGATAGTTTGATAATCTCAACTACTTTCGGAGCAGGTTTTGGTTTCGGAGCGCAGTTGTTTTTGGACTGAGCACGTGCTTCATTGGCTTTTGAAGTTGCTCGAGCAGTCAGCTCGCTCTCCTCAGTGGCATGGCCACCCTCCTGGATTTCATGGGCAGCCCAGTAGAGAGCTGCAACGGCTTGCGCCTGCAGTTTCGGAGCACAGCGTTCTGCACCCGCAGCTTTTGAGGCTGCAACAGCCGCTCTGGCCTCTGACAGCTCATCAATATTGATATTACTGTGTCCTCCTGCACATGCGGCAAGTGAAAGTGAGGCAGTTACTATCATCATACGTTTAATCATTGGCCACCTCCGGCCTGAACTGCGTGATCTTCAGCCATCCTGATAAATTCGAGTGCGGCTGGTAGATCGTGCTGCACCTTTTCCTCGACGGCCACATCGGCCAGTTCGCGAGCCAGATGGGCGTGATAGCCATTGTTCCCTTGTAGATGTGCTGAAATTTGATTTGCCCTGTCATCAACGCTTGAAAACATACCAGCATGGGCTGGCAGGCTAAAAGCAAATAGCGTAAACAAAAGTAAAGTAATCCTCATGAAATGCGTCTCCTTTTTAAGATCATGCAAAAAAGCAGAGATCACGATTAAAACCGTTAAAAATCACTCTGTTTTCTGCAATAGGTTAAGATCTGCGAAACCTAAGTGCGCATAACAGTAACGAGGTGTTAACTATGTTACACATTGATGATGAAATGACTTTTTTGGAAGAATATGGCGCCAGCTCTTGAATGTTGAATTCATCTATTTCCCATAGCTTTAATTAACTAGATCAATCGAGTCTGGGCTTCTCACATTGATTACCATTGATTCACTATATATAAATCAAAATTGCTAGACACAAAATAGTGGCAATCGTTGTGATATTCACTGCCCAGGAAATCAGATCATTTCCATTCACCAGCCATCTGGTTTTAAACATCACATGCATGATCTCTTGGGTAGGAATATCGAAATTCTTTCGTTGCTTTTTATTTTCATCGTAAAGAACATTTCGAGCAAAATAGTTTAAACCGATTAATATTAGTAAGAATCCCTTCACTAGTGGAAAAAATACATCTCTATCTTGTATTAGCACTGAAATATCAGGTTCATACAAACGCCCCAAGCAACCAAGCACGAAGAAAAAACAAATTAATATTTTACCTGCCCGAATATTTCTGCGATGTGAATTGTCCTCAATAAAGAATGAGTTAACTCCTTTATACGTAGGGCGTCTTGATAAAAACTTTCGACATGCCTCATATTTAGACAAATATATTGCCAGCATTACGCCTACTCCCATTAAGAAAAAAAAGAGACTCATGATTTCACCTGAAACAAAAGCATTACCTTCTCCTTCTGTAGAAAAAGCATAATCCAGATAGCAAAAGCGACAGGGGCACCTTGAACCACCATACTGCCAAATGTGTCACTTGAAAAAAGAGACATACATCCAAACACAATCGACAACATATAAATCCCTCTTATCAGCTTGTAACCCCATGCTTTTAGTGTCCACAAACCATAAATTGCAGCCACAAACAAAAATCCAAGTACCGTATAAATAACACCTGTCATAAGTGAAATCACGGTAGCCTCTGGCAATAAGAGCTGTGGAATACCCAGCAACAACGAGAGCAAAGCACCTACTCCAGTGTAGATTGCGATCAACAGAACACCTGTTGGTCTTTTATTTATATCTAATTCACTCATTGTCATCACCACCCGCAAAATTCAACGGGCCATACTGACACCAGAAAACGCGCGGCTCATCATCAATATTGATGATAAAACGCAGTTTTTTTTAAGGAATGTGAACACAAAACCCGTGAAATGAAAAAAGGGGGGGGGCAACAGCACCCCCTTTTTCTTTATCTATTGTTTTCCCTCTATAAATAATGGGGTCAGGGCTATCATTGTTGCACTCTTCTGAGATTCATTCGATGACCTCCCCTCAAAAACAGCGCTCTATGATACAGCTTACAAACAACGTGACCCCGAAGCTCCGAAGCTCGTTAGCTGCACCCATTATTTTCTCTCCCCTTCGCCTCTATCAATCTCTGAATACATATTTTTATTACCCAACTTGCTATCCCCATAATGGAAGCAAAAAATATTATGAAAATAATTTCGATTGTATCCCCTGCGTTTTCCAAGTTACGCTCTATCCTGGCTCGATACTCATTTTCATAATCAAGAATCAACCTATCTTGATGCTGAATCTGCATAATATCATTTTCTTTATTGCCAAAGCCCCCCAGCGCAATCGGTACGCTCCAAACGGTTATCTGTTGACCTTTAATGCGATTAAAATGATCATGTAATCTATAATCAGATAGATAGCGCATAGACTTTCCACTTTCGGATTGTAAACTAAAGAAACTGTTGGTGACTCTGCCGACCCTTGCCTTAAATACAGAAGTTATAACACCACTTCTTTTCTCCATTTGATCCAAATCAGGCAGGGCTTTATTGTCAAGGATGCCCAACACAAGATAAACCACCATAAACAATGCTGTAACCCAAAATACAATCATCATCATCATCATTGCTTCTTTGACTGATAGCTTCCCCTCGTTGTTAAAGGACACGCCTCCCTTTGACTGCGGTTGATCTGCCTGATCGGTATGATCTACTACCGCATCGGGCGAGAGCTCGTCTTGTTTCGCGGTTGTAAGCTCACTATTCAGTTCATTTATCTCAACACTATTGATACCGAACAGTTTTTTGGTCTCTTTTTTATAAAGGAGAAATAAAGCTCCAGCTGCCCATACCATTATAAGTCCACTTGCCAAGGCCAAACCTGAGGATAAAATAGTAAACAGACAGATCAGGGCTATTACTGTACAAGTTATAACTGTCGATTTGTAAGCCCACTTTTTCAATCTCCACAAGCCATGCGATATCAATGCAAAAAGAGTTCCAATCACTGTAAAAGAGAGCGCTAATGTAAGCTCTCCCCCTCCCTTCCAAAGCTCATGCCTCCCACAAGTAAAAATAGCAGCGCGGCTAGGGCGGTGCAGACAGCGATCAGAGTAATGCCTATAGACTTTTCCTTAACGCTAACCGAGACGCTCCCCTTCAATATCTGATCGGAATTATCTGCTATTGCTGTGCACTTATCGGTAGAGCCGTTGCACTCAAGCTTTGTCATCATGACTTCCCATATTCGCTCCCTCCTCCAAACTGCTCATCAGCTGTTTCGAGTTACACCCCCACCGTTGCCATGGAAGTCATCCCAACAGCCGATCCTGACATCTAAAAACTCAATCCACATCATCAATATTGATGATAAAACGCAGTTTTTTTGAGGAATATGAAAATAAATATCGGTGAAATGAAAAAAGGGGAGCCAACAGCCTCCCCTTTTTCTTTATCTATTTTTTTCCCTCTAGGGGAGATTCATTACAGGTGAATAATATGACCGCGATCAGGGCCTGTAGATAGCATGGTGATCGGGCACCCACATACCTCTTCGATGCGATCCAGCAACGCTTTTGCAGTAGCTGGCAGTTGATCCAATGAGGTCGCACCAAAAGTGTTTTCGCTCCAACCCGGTAATGTTTCGTATACAGGTGTGATTGATTCCAATCGATTACAACAAGCTGGCATAGACTCCAGCATCTCACCGTTTAACTCATAACCGACACATAGTTTTACTTCTTCCAGACCATCAAGCACATCCAACTTGGTGATTGCCAGGCCGGTAACACCATTGATACGTACTGCATGCTGAACAACAGGGCCATCAAACCAACCCGTACGACGTGGACGACCGGTTGTTGCACCGAATTCATGACCGCGTTCTGCCATATGTTTACCAGAGTTTTTATCATCACACATGCCATCGGCATTATACAACTCAGTCGGGAACGGGCCTGCACCAACACGCGTGGTATATGCTTTACAGATACCGAGTACCGCATCGACCTGACCGGGACCTACACCCAGACCAGCAAGAGCAGCACCAGCAACAGTATTTGATGATGTTACAAACGGATAGGTACCATGATCAACATCCAGCATAGAACCCTGGGCACCTTCATAGAGCACCTGATCCCCTGCTTTGATGCAACGCTGTAGAATCAACGGTACATCAGCAGCCAGCGGCAACAGACGCGCTTTGGCCAGCTCTATTGCTTCATCTACATCAGCGCGTTTCACCGGCTCAGCATTCAAATACTGGGTCAGCATAAAGTTCACATATTCGAGGTTTGCATCAATGCGCGCATCCAGATCATCTGCAAGCAAATCAACCAGGCGGATACCACGACGTGCCGTTTTATCTTCATAACACGGGCCGATACCCTTGCCTGTCGTTCCAATCTTGCCTTCGCCTTTGGCCGCTTCACGCGCTGCATCAAGGGTACGGTGATACGGCAGAATCAACTGACAGCGCTCAGAGATTTTCAAGCGATCAGCAACCGGGATATCCGCAGCCAATAACATATCCATCTCTTCAACCAGACGGAACGGATCAACAACCGTACCGTTACCAATCAGGCAGAGTGTATCATCATGCAAAATACCGGACGGAATATGATTGAGAACAGTCTTCTGATCACCAATAACCAGCGTGTGACCAGCATTCGGGCCACCTTGAAAACGGGCTACTACATCTATATTCGGAGCCAGCAGGTCAACGATCTTACCCTTGCCTTCATCACCCCATTGAATTCCAATCGCTACAGTATTTGTCATTTCAACCCCAATTGTATTAAACCACTAAGTCACACGAACTAAAAAGATAAACATACAGTAAGCTCTGTTCTCTTTGTAACGCTGTGCCTTTGTACTTAAAATCTTATGCGTTAAGCAATGCCCACAAATCACATGAAAAACCAGTTGCTGCCATATCACGACCATGCGCCGACATCATGGCATCATAACGACCACCATGCAGCACCGCGTGCGCTACGTCTTCAGCAAATCCCGCAAACAAAATACCACTGTGATACAAAAAACGTGGCATCACAGCCGCATCAGCATGTACAGTGACATGCCCTTCCATCTTGTCACCGACCTCTTCAACCAAAGCCAACAGTTCATTAGCTGCAGTATCAAAATCATCATTAATGCATCCAAGGTGAGCCTTCAGCCACTGCTGATCAGCAACACCTGACACCATTTCAATAAGTGCCTCTTCAGAGGCCTTGGGCAATGCTTGAGTCGCCAATAGTTCAGATAGATCATCTGGAGAACGACGGGAAATACGTGTCGTCCAGATATCCAGTGACAGATCACTCTCTACCACCAATGCTTTTAACAATCCGATATGTCCGACTTGCAAGACGGGTCTGTTAAATCCGGCAGCAAGCAAGGTACGCGCGGCCAGATGCATCACTTCAATGTCGCCTGCACTACCTTTAATACCAAGACATTCCACACCGGTCTGCCACTGCTGACGCGAACCACCACGCACATCCGGGCGAGCCAACATAACAGTGCCCGAATAACAGAGCTTGAGCTCTTTCTCATGCTGCAATCTGGTTGCCGCAATACGCGCAATCTGCGGTGTCATATCCGAACGGATAGCCAGCGAACCAGCCCCGGCAGGATCAGAAAACACCACAGTCTGGTCAGCCAGAAAACGACCGGCTCCAGAGTTCATTGAATCAGGGCGTTCAAGAATTGGTGGAATCACCTCTTCATAACCAGCTGTTTCAAACAGACCCAAAATACTACCCTGCAAGTTGCGCAACGCTTTCGCTTGCGCACCAAAAGCATCATTCAGACCAATAATAGGCTTATGCGTTGGCATTCGTTATCTCCTGATTCAATTCATATCCCCTAACTCTGCATAACGCACCATCAGCATATCAGGCAAGGCTGACAATTGATCCAGCACTTCCTGAGATGGTGGTGTATCCACCTGAATCATCGCAACAGCATTGGCAGTGTCTTCCCGACGTCCCAATCTGAAATCACCGATATTGATACCGGCATCAGACAACACAGCACCCATTGCGGCAATCATACCCGGTTTGTCTTCATTTTGGATAACAATCAAATTGCCTTCCGGTGTCATCTCCACTTCACAGGTATCAAAACTTACAAAGCGCGGACGCGAGTCATCAAACAAGGTGCCTGAGACAGAACGAACACCCTCATCGCCTTCAACTTCCAGCGTAATCAGTGTAGAAAAATGATCAGGGGTTTCACAGGCAAACTCAGACAATTCAATGCCACGATCCTTAGCCAGCATGCCTGCATTAACAGCATTCACATCTTCCATACTATGTGACAACAATCCCTGCAATATCGTATTGATCAATGGTTTACGATTAATTAGCGAAGCGCTGCCTTCAAAACTAACCTTCACACGCGAATAACCCGGTTTCATGGTCTGACCGATGAAACGCCCCATGCGCTCTGTCAGTAATAGATAAGGTGCCAGCAAACGCTGTTCCTCTTCCGATAGTGACGGCACATTCACGGCATTGGATACAGTGCCGGAAAGGAGATAATCAGACATCTGCTCGGCCACCTGCACAGCTACATTTTCCTGTGCTTCATCGGTAGATGCACCAATATGCGGAGTAAAACTGATATTATCCAGTTCAAACAGACGATTTTCGCGTGCTGGCTCTGAAGCAAACACATCCAGTGCCGCAGCCCTTAAATGACCGGACGCACATGCTTCATACAGCGCATCTTCATCCACAATTCCACCACGGGCACAGTTAACAATAATCGAACCTTTTTTCATACGTCCGATAATATCGGCATCAACCAGATTACGGGTAACATCCAGCAATGGCACATGAATAGTCAGCACATCAACGGTTTCAGCCAGTTCAGCTACTGTCTCTACTTTTGTAACACCCATTGCATTGGCACGTTCATCCGAGATAAACGGGTCATAGACATGCACCGACATGTGCAGTCCCTTCAAGCGGTCACAAACAATGGCTCCAATATTACCGGCACCAATTACACCCGCTTTTTTACCGGTGAGCTCCATACCCATAAAACGAGACTTTTCCCACAAACCACTACGGGTTGATTGGGATGCCTGCGGAATCATACGCGCTGCTGCCACAATATGGGCTACTGCCAACTCAGCAGTTGTAATGGTATTACCAAATGGCGTATTCATCACCACAACACCACGACGCGAACAACCTTCAACATCGACATTATCCACACCAATGCCTGCTCGCCCAATCACTTTCACGCGTTTGGCGGCCTCGAGCAGTTCACCCTTCAGCGTTGTAGAAGAGCGCACAGCAATGGCATCATAATCAGCAACGATAGCCAGCTTCTCCTCATCGGAAAGGCCTGGTTTGTAATCCACATCAATACCGCGCATCTTGAATACTTCAATCGCACGGTAAGACATTTTATCTGCAATCCAAACTTTAGGCATTAAGCCCCCCTTCAACATAACACTTGTTCATCAATGAAAAAACGACAGCGCAAAAAGGCATTGTTTCATCACAGAGAAACTCCAGCTAAACATTCGCACTCTTGTGAAGCGCGAGGGCACTCTATAGCGGCACACAGGAGGGTCAACTTCGCCCATCTTTCACACAAGAAAACCTCTTGCATCAAGCCAAAAAATACGTGGACCCCAAAGGGCCCACGTCGATTAATCTGTATAGAGGTG
>JAJFLF010000323.1 GCA_021772845.1 Mariprofundus sp. | reverse complement strand
GCATTTTATCATCAATATTGATGATGAAAAGAGTTTGCCCGGGTGCCAGAGTACCGAGTTGGCTGTTCTGGAGTATTTCCTGGTTGCTCCTAAAGATCGCGCAAAATAGAAGATATTAATCTATATATGTAAACAAGGATGTTTTTATACGTAACAGTGGAAGCGGGAGTGAATATGGAGCAATTGGCACATTCATTACAAAATCTAAAAAAGATAAAAGAGCATTTGCGAGATTATCATCATCAAGTGCATCCTATTCTGAGCGCTGGATCTGAGAAAACACCACCACAATCCGCTGAATTGGCAGTGATTTATAATCTGCTCGCCACGCTTAATAAATCCATGACAAAAGAACTGGACTCGATGGCTTTGCATTTACACGCATTGCCTGCACGGCCTAAGAGTCATGTGGTGGTTGAACATCTGTCTGCAAGGGAGCGAGAAGTGCTGCTTCTGCTTGCCAAAGGATGCAGTTATCAGGATGTAACTGAACTCATTGGCTGTACGACAGCTACAACACAAACCTATGTGAAACGCATCTATAAAAAATTGAAGGTGCATTCCAGATCAGAAGCTGTTTTTGAAGCAGCTTCTTTAGGTCTTATCAATATCAATCGCTGATGAGATTCAGTGATTGAGGGTTTCAATCGAGAGGATGGAATATGCTATTAGACAATGTTGATATCAGTGGTTCAAAGATTCTTATTGTTGATGATGAAGAACGGAATTGTCGATTGCTTACGGTATGGCTGGAGAGTGAAGGGTATACATCGTTCACTGCGCTATCAGGTAGCGCTGGTCTGGCCCTGGTTCCGGTCATAAAACCGGATCTGATTATTCTCGATTTGATGATGCCTGAAATTGATGGGTTTCAGGTAGCAAGCCAGTTAAAACATAATCCGGACACCGCTGAAATTCCGTTGATTATTATCACAGCATTGGCAGATAAATACTCGCTGATTCGCGCTCTATCGACCGGTGCAGAAGAGTATATAACTAAACCGATCGACTCGAATGAGTTGCAAATTCGTGTGCGTAATATTCTGCGTATGAAAAAAGCATCTGATCTACTGAAAGTGAAGAATGATCAGCTTGAAGAGAAAATAAGCAACCGCACACACAATTTAAAAGAGGCATTTATGGAGACGATTAATATTCTCGGTAATGCTTCAGAGTTTCGTGATGACAGGACCGGCTCCCATTTGCGTAGGATCAGTTATTATACGCATGCGATCTCCAAAGATATGGGCAAAGATGAAGGTTTTTGTCGTACGATGTTTTACGCCAGCACCTTGCATGATGTAGGTAAAATAAGTATTCCGGATCAAGTGCTGTTTAAAAAAGGGCCACTGGATGATGAAGAGTGGAAGCTGATGCGTGGCCACACTGAAGTTGGCAGGCAGATGTTATCCGGTTCACATTCTCCATATATTCGTATGGGTAGAGATATTTCCCGTTATCATCATGAGCGTTGGGATGGCACGGGTTATCCTCAGGGGCTAAAGGAACAAGAGATACCTCTTCCTGCGCGCATTGTGAGTATTTGTGATGTGTATGATGCCTTGCGAAGTGACAGGCCATACAAAAAGGCGCTGGATCATAATGCGGCTTCGAAAATTATTTTAGAAGGTGATGGGCGAACTGAGCCCGCACATTTTGATCCCATGGTGCGTGCTTCATTTGAGCGGTGTAGCCCCCAGTTTGAATATGTATTCAACAAAAACCCCCAGGAAGGTATTCCTGCCTGAGTAGTCATTATAAGACGTAGTTGAAACGGTTCGCTTAGGATTGTTCAACTGTACTTAAGTTGATTCATTCAGCTTGTAAGAATCTCCCTATATGTACGATTGATGTCGTTGATAGCTTTCGCCAGAGTCAGCTGTTGATATTAGCTCGTTCCATAGGAAGAGAAGTGAAAGAAACTATTACCCCGTTATTCAGACTGTTCATCGTCGCAGTTTTCATGCTCTTTGCGGCGCAGCCTTTGCAGGCAGCACCTGATGAGATAAAACCCAATGTAGCTATCGCATTAAGTGGTGGGATCAGCCTTGGCTCTTATGAAGCAGGCTTGAACTGGGCCATGATCAAATACCTGGAAAATAATCAGAATGAGGAGAGTGGTAACAGGTTAAAGGCAGTGTCAGGCGCTTCAGCAGGAAGCATAAATGCCTTGATTTCAGCGGTAGTGGCATGCGCGAAAGCTGAGCAGAATAACAGTTTTTCAATCCATGATGGACGAAAAACAAAGCGTGTTGAAAATAGCGTTGAGAGCAACTGGTTCAGAGAGATATGGTTGCCTATCGGGTTTGATGAACTGCTTCCTGAAGATGCATCCAAATATGATGATGAAGATGGATTGTTGTCGCGTCATGCTTTTAACAGGCTGTTCAATAATCTTGATCGGTATTTGCATGAGGCTGCTTTTAAACCGGATTGTGAAGTGCCGATCACCATGATGTTAACCCGGGAGCAGGCTGGAATTATTGAGTTGAATCCCGAAAGCGCTTCTTCCATCAAGGTGAAGAACGCACGTTTTTCCCTGTCGATGCTGTTTAAAGTGGATGCGATGGGGCGCGCCGGTTTTTATACGCAAGTCCCGGTAATCAAGTCGGATGAATCATTGCAAGCCAGTAATCAACTCTATTTGCCAGGGCAGCTGGTAGCTCAAAGTTCTGAGGGCACTACGCCTGGGCAAGTTTATGAACTGCTGTTTTATGAGGATTACACAGGCAAAGCGCTCAAAGATAGAAGATACGACCGGGTTGCAGATGTTATACTTGCTTCCAGCGCATTTCCGATGGCTTTCGGGAAAAAGAAGATTACCTATTGTGGCCTTGAAGTATCCAGCGCTGATGTGCTTGATGATGGCGATGTTTGTCCTGAAGGCATGGCCGCCCAAAGATCCTCTTTTGTGGATGGAGGTGTGTTTGATAATGTGCCCTTAGCTGTGTTGGAAGAGGATATGCGCACAGTCAAAAACAAACGCTATATATTCCTGGATCCTGATTATCGTAGACCCTTGCATATTGATAAAAGCAGTGATGATAACAGTAAAGAAAACCATGCTTTTGGCCTGCTTTCCCAATTGGGTTTTTTGGGCGATACCGTCAAAACAGCCAGACAATATGAATTGTTTACCATGATCAAATATCATGGTGATGAGTTTAGAAACAGTACGCGTGTACCGGATCGATTTTTCCCGCTGACGGCCAGTTATTTCGGTAATTTCGGGGCCTTTTGGGGCAAAGAGTTTCGTGAGTTTGATTATGCTGTAGGTGTCTATGATGGCATCTATTTTCTGGCTTCATTGGCTTGTGACGGTGATAAAACATGTATGCCTGAAACATTTAAAAAGATTTACAACTCCGGAGGTAAGTCGGGGCTGGGTATTAAGGGGCATGCTCCCATTGATGTAGTGATTAGAAAAATTGCGCATCGGGAATTTATGAATCATGAACACTGGCTGGGTGAACAAACGGATACTTACGCAGAGAGTGATATGGAGTTGGTAAATAATCAGCTGCGTATTTTTGATGCGCTGGATGATGAGACACTTGGTCCATATGACCATTTGAATGCCATGCCGGTGGTGGATGGAAAGAAAAAGAGTTTCAAAGGGTTTATCCATGCACTCAAAGAATCGGATGAGACCGAAGCACCATTCAAGCCTGAGAGTGAGATGTTGCAGCGTATTATGCGTCTATCTGATTGGGGCGAGGATGCATGGTTAAATCCAGTCACCAGCCGTTTGGCAGATCGTCAGTTGGCATTGGAAGAACAAGCCAATAAAAAGTTCAAGCTGGCAAATGTCATAGCACTCGGTGTGAATACAAAATATAGAGATGTACTGCGTCCATTTACCCGTTCGACTGCACCAAGGGGATCATGGCAATCATTGCTCATGCCTTATGAAATTGGTGCCGATGTCTCTAATGGTGGACTGCTGGCTTCATGGGAAGGGCGTATTCCATTGCGTATCCTTGGTGATGCGGCGATAAGCCTTAAAGTGACGCCGTTAATCTGGAATAGAAATCAGACCGGTATCAGTCGAACAGGTCAGTTGGATATGATTGCTTCATATGGTTTTGATAATCTGGCGTTCAGTTCATTTGGCGTGGGCCCGAGTATTAATATGAATTATAATAAAAACCTGGGTCAATTTAAGAAATTCAATTATGGCGGTATGGCTTATGTCGGCATGTTTGCAGATAAGTTTCGTATCAGTTTTGGTATGCGAAGCTTCAAACGCAATCACTACGCCGGTGACCGCGCTTATATTTCTATCGGCGTAACTGATGTGCCAGGTATCTTCTACTGGTTGAGCCAATAACAAGTCTTCCCCTTTCTTACCGATAAAACTTATCAAAAAACCAATAAAGTGATTTAATATCACTTGAGGCAGCCTGTTTTGTCCCATGTTTATGGGACATACAGCATGAAATGAACGGTGCAGTGTTGTGACCATCAAGTCGTATTCAGGTTGAAAATAACCTTGGAAGTCTTGATGAAAGCTCAATTGCAGGAGTCATCTATGCTATTTATAACTAACCGTGCACCTCAAGGCTCGATGAACGCCGATCCAGACACTCCCTATGCGTTTGATTTGGATAATAATGCACCGGGTAAACATGTGTTTTATTGCCGCCGGAATGGGGCGGAGGATTACACCGAGATTGGCTCCATTGTGTTAATGAATGAACTCAATGCAGGAACCGAAAAGCAGATTCTCTTTTTCATTCATGGATTTTCCAATCTGCCTGAAGCGGATATTTTTCCTCGTGTAGAGAAGCTCCAGTCATTGCTTGATGCTGAAACGGAAGGAGTAAGAGAAATCAGAGTAATTCCTTTGATTTGGCCTTGTGATAATGATTTTGGTGTCACCAAAGACTATTGGGATGATCAGAAGTCTGCTGATCACAGTGCGCCGTCCATGGCTAGGGTGTTTCAAAAGTTTATGGCCTGGCGGGATGAATTGGGTCCCGATAAGCAGTGCATGAAACGAATGAATATGTTGTCCCATTCGATGGGCAATCGCGTGTTACGTGAAACGATTCGGGCGTGGGATAAATATGATCTTGCCTCAGGTGTAGCGATGTTGTTCCGTAATACTTTTTTGATGGCTGCTGATGTAGTCAATGAAACCCTGGAATATGGACAGAATGGTGAATTGATCTGCCACGCTTCAAGAAATGTAGTGGTCTATCACGCCTCTGATGATCTGGCCCTTAGAGCCAGCAAGGTATCTAATCTAAAGAACAAGATTGCATCGCGGCGTTTGGGGCACACAGGCCCTGAAAATCTGGAAAATGCCCCAAAAAATGTCTATGCCGTGGACTGCGATGATTTCAATAACACTTACGATTATCCGAAGGGACATTCCTATTTCCTGGATGATGGAAATGGTAACCCCGGAGAAGTGTTTAAACATCTCTATAAAGCTCTGAAAACGGGGCGCATTGATGTGGGTGGTAATCTCCATCGGAGACTCATTTTGGAGAAATAGTGATGTTAATTAGGCTAACGACCCTTCTAATAGGGATTTGATTATGATTTCAGAGTCATGATGCAGGATGTACAACTTAAGGAAAATAGCGCATAATATTGCTGTTACGGTCATGGATGATCGAATGATGCGGAACACCGAATGGCATGGAGGCTTGTTTCACCTGC
>JAJFLF010000322.1 GCA_021772845.1 Mariprofundus sp. | reverse complement strand
CGGTCTCCAAGACCGTGTTGTTTTGGTTGCATCTACAGATATTGTCGGCATGTGTGATTCACCTTCGCATGCTTTGCGGCGTAAAAAAGACTCCTCAATTCATGTTGGTGCACGTCTGGTGCGCGATCGTGAGTGGGACGCCTTGGTGAGTGCTGGTAATACTGGCGCACTGATGGCGATTTCCAAACTCATGTTGAGAATGGTGCCGGGTATTGATCGCCCTGCTATCGCTTCAATGATTCCAGCGGTTGATAATGGACGTACCCTGATGCTTGATGCTGGCGCTAACTCAGAATGTACTTCTGATCATCTGGTTCAGTTTGCTATCATGGGCAGTTGTTATCTGCAGGCAGCTGAAGGCATACAAAGTCCACGCGTTGGCTTATTGAATATCGGCAGCGAAGAGATTAAAGGCACGGATGTTATAAAATTAACATCGAGTAAACTGGCAGACACTACGCTTAATTATATCGGTAATGTTGAAGGTACTGATCTGTTTGGTGATAAGGTTGATGTGGTTGTCTGTGATGGTTTTGTGGGCAATGTGGCATTGAAGACCATGGAAGGAACAGCGCGTTTTCTGGCCAACAGTATGAAGCAGGAGCTGACCTCCGGTCTTATCTCCAAGGCTGGCGCATTGATTGCCAGTCGTGCTTTAAAGCGCTTTAAAGATAAAGTGAATCCCGGCAAATATAATGGGGCTCCACTGCTTGGCTTGAATGGTATTGTCGTGAAAAGTCATGGTGGGGCTGATGCAGACAGTTTTGTCAGTGCGATCAGCGTTGCCGCTCGCGAAGTGAGTGAGAATCTTACGGATCGCATTTCCGAATCAGTACAGGAGCAGGTGGAACCATGAGTCTTTCCTCAGTTCATATTACTGGTATCGGTGGTTATCTGCCTGAGCGCATTATGACCAATGCTGATCTGGAAGCCTTTGTTGATACCACCGATGAGTGGATTACTGAGCGCACGGGTATTCGTCAGCGTCATATTATTGCAGAAGACCAGATGACATCTGATCTGGCAGTTGAAGCGGCCAAAATCGCGCTGCTTGATGCAGGCCTTACGATTGATGATATTGATGCGCTGGTGGTTGCGACTACAACGCCAGATATGATTTTTCCGGCTACGGCAACCGTGGTACAGAGCAAATTAGGCGGCAAGGATTTTCCCGCCTGGGATATACAAGCGGTTTGTTCCGGATTTGTGTACGGCTTGGCTCACCTTGAAGGCATGATGCGTGCCTGCATGTACAAGCGCGTACTGATGATTGGTGCAGAATCGATGTCCCGTATTGTGGACTGGACTGACCGCGGTACCTGTATTCTGTTTGGTGATGGTGCTGGTGCAGTAGTGTTGGAAGCACGCGATGCAGATGCAGAAAATGGTTTGATTGGTTCTGTTTTGCATGCCGATGGTTCTTATCGTGAGCTGCTAAAGGCACATCATGCTCATCCTCAGTTGAGCCCTGAAATGCACCATCAAGAGATTGATTTTCGCATTGATTCTGCCGGTACAGCTGCAATTGAGATGAAAGGCAATGAAGTGTTTCGTGTTGCAGTCACCAAGCTTGGTAGCGTGGTGAAAGAGATTCTAGAAAAACATGACTTAAATGATTCTGACATCGACTGGCTGGTGCCACATCAGGCCAATATTCGCATTGTTCAGGCGACGGCTAGAAAGTTGAAGATGGATTTGGACCGTGTGGCGCTCACAGTGTCCAAACATGGTAATACCTCTTCAGCCAGTGTGCCGCTTGCACTTAATGATCTATATCGTTCAGGTAAACTTGAGAAAGGCCAGTTGATTCTACTGGAAGCATTTGCAGGCGGATTCGCCTGGGGTGCAAACCTGTTGCGTTGGTCGAAATAACGCGCTGGTTAAAATAGTTCCTCACTAGGATATTAACAATGACAGATTTCGTATTTCTATTTCCCGGTCAGGGATCACAATCCAAAGGTATGCTGGATGCATTTGATGGCATCGATGTTGTAAATCGCACGCTTGAAGAGGCATCTGATGCACTCGGTTATGATGTGTCCGCTCTTATTCGTGATGATGCTGATGACAAGCTCGGCCAGACTCAATTTACCCAGCCAGCTCTATTAACCGCATCAACGGCTATGCTGCGTTTGTGGCAGGAGCAGAATGGTCCTGTGCCAATGCAGGCGGCAGGTCACTCGCTTGGTGAATATTCAGCGTTGGTTGCAGCTGGTGTGATCACTTTCTCTGATGCGGTGAAGTTGGTTTCATTCCGTGGTAAAGCGATGGCCGAAGCGGTGCCTGCAGGCATTGGTAGTATGGCGGCAATTTTGGGACTGTCCGATGATGTGATTGGAGAGCTATGCACTACTGTCTCTGATTCGGAGCATAAGGTCTGGGCTGCTAACTATAACTGCCCCGGCCAGCTGGTAGTTGCTGGTCATGCAGCGGCAGTTGATCGTTTGATGGTTGCAGCTAAAGATGCAGGAGCCAGACGTGCATTACCGTTGGCAGTAAGCGCACCATCGCATACTCCGTTAATGCAGTCTGCAGCTGATCAGATGGCGCAGCGTCTGCAGGAAGTTACATTTAATAAGCCGGTTTACCCTGTTTGGGGTAATGCCAGTGCAGCAACTGAAGCAGGCGTTGATAAGATTAGAGCTGCCCTAGTGGCACAGTTGGTTTCACCGGTGCGCTGGACAGAAACTGTTCAGAAGCTATCCAATGCTGGTGTAAGCAAGGCTGTAGAGATGGGGCCTGGTAAAGTGTTGGCTGGCCTGGTGAAACGCATTGATCGCAATATAGCCGTAGCTCCCGCTTTTGGGCCTGATCAGATTGAAAGCAGCATTGCTTTAATGAATGCCGAGTAGAGGGGATAAAGATGAGTGATTCTAAAACAGCATTGGTAACCGGCGCGAGTCGGGGTATTGGTCATGTAGTGGCCAGAGAATTGGCAAAGGCTGGTTTTAACCTGGCTATCTGTGGCACAACTCAAGGCACCATTGATAAAGCTGCTGAAACACTGCGTGCTGAATTTGGTGTGGAAGTATTGGCAAAAGCGGTGGATGTATCCGATCGGGAACAGATCCAGAGTTTTGTGCAGGAGACCGCCAAACATTTCGGAAGCTTGAATGTGCTGGTGAATAATGCCGGTATCACGCGTGATAATCTCTCCATGCGCATGAAAGAAGAAGAGTGGAATGCGGTGATCGACACCAA
>JAJFLF010000321.1 GCA_021772845.1 Mariprofundus sp. | reverse complement strand
CTTGCATGCTTTCACATCTCTTTTCCTGCAATTGAATTACCAATCAATACACCACCTGAAGCACAAGTAGGCTAAGTATTGTATCTGTAAACATACCGCCGATCATGGGATCTGCGATGCGCTGAATCACATCTGAACCTGTACCACTGCCCCACATGATAGGAATAAGACCGGCAATGATAGCTGTGGCTGTCATCGCAATCGGGCGCACACGCTGGGTGGTCCCCGATAAAACAGCTTGTCTGATCTCTTCAGCACTTAAAGACCTCTTCTTTTCAATTCGGAGTCTGCCCACCGCCTGATCAATAAAGGTCATCACCAGCACACCAATCTCTGCTGACACACCAGCCAGCGCGATAAAACCAACCGCCACGGCAACCGACATATGATAGCCCATAAACCAGACCAGCCAAAAACCACCGATCAAGGCAAACGGAATCGATAACATCACCACCAGCGGTGCGGTGAAATTTCGGAAGTTAAAATAGAGCAGCAGAAAGATGCTCAGTAACGTTAACGGAATTACCATACTCAGTCGCTCCGCCGCGCGCTCCATATATTCAAATTGCCCGGACCAGTTCAAGGAGTAGCCCGAAGGTATGTTCACCTGATCAGCCACCAGCTGTTTCGCAGCAGTGACATAACCACCGATATCGGAGGTGGTGATATCAATATAGACCCAGGCATTCGGTGTGGCATTTTCAGTTTTAACCGATGGCGGGCCACGGCGCAATGCAAGATCAGCCACCAGAGAGAGAGGAATCTGGGCACCGGTCGGTGTTGAAATAAGCACCCGTTTCAACGATTGCATATTATCACGCAGCTCACGCGGATAACGGATGTTGATCGGATAACGCTCAAGCCCTTCCACCGTCTCACTCACATTCATACCACCAATGGCCGATTGAATCACATCCTGCACATCACCAACGGTTAGCCCATAACGTGCGGCTTTTTCACGCTTGATATCAAAATCCAAATAATAACCACCGGCCGCTTTATCAGCAAAAGCAGACAGCGTGTCGGGATGTTTGGCCAGAACTTGTGAAATATCGCCCGCCACTTTCTCCAGTACCTGCAGATCAGCACCGGATACTTTAATACCAATCGGTGTTTTGATACCGGTGGATAACATATCGATGCGCGTTTTAATCGGATAGGTCCAGGCATTGGCCAGGCCGGGAAACTGGATGGCATCATCCATCTCCCGCATCAGCTGTTTGCTGGTTTTATTCGGATCAGGCCATAACTCTTTCGGTTTCAAACGAATGGTCGTCTCCAGCATGGATAACGGTGCGGGATCGGTAGCCGTTTCTGCGCGTCCGACTTTACCGAATACACTCTCCACTTCAGGAAAAGTGGTCAGGATTTTATCGGTCTGCTGCAACAGCTCTTTGGCTTTGGTGATTGAAATGCCCGGATAAGTAGTCGGCATATAGAGTATATCACCTTCATCCAGTGGCGGCATAAATTCCGATCCGGTTTTCATGACCGGGTAAGCTGTCGCAGTCAATAAAAGCACTGCCCCGATCAGGGTGATCGCACGCCAGCGCATGGCAAACCCTAACAAAGGAGCATGCAATGCCTTCAAACCCACATTCAGCGGGTTCGCTTCTTCACGCGGTATCTTGCCGCGAATTAATAAGCCCATCAGCACCGGAACCAGCGTAATGGCCAGCAGAGCAGCTGCCGCCATAGCATAGGTTTTAGTGAAAGCGAGCGGTGCAAACAATCGCCCTTCCTGCGCTTGCAAAGTAAATACAGGGACAAAAGAGACGGTAATAATCAACAGACTGAAAAACAGCGCCGGCCCCACCTCTTTGGAGGCTACACTTACCGCCTGCCAGCGTTCTTTCAGACCAGCCTTATTACTCAGTTTTTCCATATGTTTATGGGCATTTTCAATCATCACGATTGCCCCATCAATCATGGCACCTATCGCAATCGCAATACCACCCAGACTCATGATATTGGCTGACAGGCCCTGCCAGCTCATGATTAAAAAAGCGATCAGAATACCGATTGGCAGCGAGATAATTGCCACCAACGCACTGCGCACATGCATCAGGAACAACAGACAGATCAGCGCCACCACAATGGACTCTTCAATCAATTTTTCAGTTAGGTTATCTACAGCACGCTCGATCAGATCACCACGATCATAAACCGGTACTATCTCAACACCCGCTGGCAGGCCTGCTTTCAGCTCTTCCAGCTTTTGGCGCAGACGTTTGATCGTCGCCAATGCATTTTCGCCATAACGCATAATGACAATGCCACCAGCGACTTCGCCCTGACCATTGAGATCCGTTAAACCACGCCGTAGCTCCGGCCCCAGATGAATATTGGCCACCTGCTTCAGAAAAATCGGTGTGCCCTGATTATCCACATCAATCGGAATCATCTCCAGATCATGCAGGCTCTTGATATAACCAAGGCCACGCACCATATACTCGGTCTCACCCATCTCCACCAAACGGCCACCAACATCATTATTCGAGCGCTGAATCGCCCTTTTAATCTTTGCCAGGGGAATATTATAAGCCAGCAGCGCATCGGGATTGAGATCAACCTGATACTGCTTCACAAAACCGCCAATCGAAGCGACTTCCGATACACCCTTCACGGTCTGCAAAGGATAACGCAGATACCAATCCTGAATGGAGCGTAACTGCGCCAGATCATGGCTACCGGTTTTATCGATCAGGGCATATTCATATACCCAGCCTACACCTGTTGCATCAGGCCCCAGCGTGGGTGACACACCGGCAGGCAGGCGGTCCGATGCAGAGTTGAGATATTCAAGCACACGCGTACGCGCCCAGTACATGTCCGTGCCATCTTCAAATACGACATAGACCATCGAAAAACCAAAGAAGGAGTAGCCGCGTACTACCTTGGTTTTTGGTACCGACAACATGGCTGTGGTCATCGGATAAGTAACCTGATCTTCCACCACCTGCGGCGCTTGTCCGGCGAATTTGGTGAATACAATCACCTGCACATCGGAGAGATCGGGAATGGCATCCAGAGGAATGGACTTCATCGCTTGAACACCTGCCAGAGATATCAACAAGGCAGCAACAAGCACCAGAAAACGATTCTTGATTGAAACATCAATGAGCGAACGAATCATGATAATGAGCCTTTCAATGCGATGATGAAAGCAGCTAAAGAGAAACGCGCCTTCATGGTTTCGCCTCCAGATTCATCTCGTCCGACAATTGCATATCTGACATGTCCATCTCGGCCGGGGCAGGCATTGCCTGTGTCGCCTCGAACATCTTGGCGGTGGCTTCTTTGAGCTTGGATTCAGAATCAATCAAAAACTGGCTGGAGCTGACAACAATTTCACCGGCCTCGAGACCTTCGAGAATTTGTGCCTGACCGTCAGAATCAATACCCACAATGACTCTGCGCGGTTCAAATTTGCCCGGACCACGTTGCACATACACCTGCTCATGTTCACCTGTACGCACAATGGCTTCCGATGGCACAATCACTGCATCAA
>JAJFLF010000033.1 GCA_021772845.1 Mariprofundus sp. | reverse complement strand
TCTTGCAGGGTTGCTGCAGCAAGCAGGCTTCGGCCGCCACTGGCACAATAGATCACTACTTCCTGATCACGATCAGCAAGTTTTGGCTCACGCATAGGGAAATGCAGATCAGCTTTCAGTTCCAGAATACCGCGCGCAATATTGATGGCTCCGGGCAGAAAACCAGCTTGTAGCTCACCGGGTTCACGCACATCTATTAACAGAGCGTCACCTGGTGTTGAGGCGACAGCTTCAGTGCTCGTTTCCTGTGCAGTTGCTTTGGCTGCTGCCACGAAATCTTGTAATCCTTTTGCCATCTTTATCTCCTTAATATTCAAACAGTCTCAAGACTGATCTCGGATTTAGTAACTTAAACCGGTTGTGGTTTTTCTTTGCCTTTAAGTAGGCGAACCAGCATGAATGCTGCAAAGGCCAGACCGGTCATGGAGATTGCTCCCAGACCTATATGTTTGAGCCATTGGCAGAAGAAGACCCAGGCAGTCAGGGTCAAAAAGATCAACAGACCACCAAACACTTGCAGAATAAATTTATTCACGCCGCCAGCACACTGGGCTGTATGAAAAATTGCATGGAATGGCGCACAAATCACTGATTCCAGACAATTCAAATAGTCAGGTCTTTTGTAAAAAAACCAACCCAGGCCAATCAGCATCAGTGCAAACACGCCATAATTCACCAGCAACAGACCAAAATCAATGCTATCCATCCATTCCGGTGGGCCTGGTCGGGTAGTATATGCTTCACCTTTATCGAGAGGGTCAGCCAATGCCGTGCCTGAATAAAAGGCCAACAGTAAAAATAAGTATTTCATGTGATTCCTCTTCGTTGTTTAACAGTGCTGAGCCCTGCCTGATTGCCTCAAGCAGGGCTAATAATTATTCCTGCCAGTTCAGTGCATGGCCGTTAGGGCGTGGTAGTTGTGGATAAGTAATCGCCGGCACTTCACCGGTTAATGTCTCTAAAAACGCGACAATATCTTTCACATCTTTAGCTGAAAGCTTGGTGTCCAATTGTACTTTTGCCATGGTTTTTACCGCTTCATCCAGTGTTGCTGCAGAACCATCATGGAAGTAGGGCGCTGTCATCGCCACATTGCGCCACGATTGAACACGGAACACATGATCATCTGCATCTTTACCTGTCACACTTTTCAAGCCGGTATCCTTTCCATAATTAAACTGAACAAATTCATTGTTGGTAAATAGCGGGCCTGAATGACATGAGGTACAGCCGACAGAATCCACTTTTTTCATACCGCGTTTGGCTGCAGCACTTATTTTACCCTTGCCCTGCACGTAGAGATCAAATGCCGCATTGGGTGTAATCAGAGTACGTTCAAATGCTGCAATGGCTTTGGCCATATTGTCGTATGAGACAGAGTGTTTACCGAAAACAGTATCAAATTCAGCTTCATAACCTGCCGCTTTCAGACGCGCCACAGCATATGCTTCGGAATCTGCAGCCATCTCAACCGGGTTAAGTGGTGGCCCTTTAGCCTGATCTTCAAGCTGTGGTGCACGACCATCCCAGAACTGTTTACTCCAGAAACCTGAGTTCAATACGGTTGGTGCATTGCGGCCACCACGCTGCCATTTATGACCAATAGAGAACTGCTGATTATCAACACCCCAAGTCGCCAGATTATGACAGGAGTTACATGAAAAATGACCGCTCTTTGAGATAGCCGGTTCAAAATAGAGTTTTTTACCCAATTCCACTTTAGCCGCACTCATCGGGTTATCCGCAGGAGTCGGTACAGCCGATGGCAATACGCCCATCCCTTCTGGAATGTCACTGGCAATAGCGTTTAAAGAGAGCCCCATCAGCGATACAGTCATGAACAAATATTTCATCATCATCATTAACTTCCTCTATCTATGCGCTTGTGAAGATTCGCGCAAACGTTTTTGATTTTCTTCCATCATTCTCAACGCCTGTAATCCTAACAACATTGCGAATCCAATGCCAAATGCTCCAAGTCCATGCCAGCCCTGCACATCCAACCAGTGGCAAACCAACAACCATGCAACAATGATCGGAGCATAAATCAACAGCTGTACAATTGCTGAACGTCCTTTAGCCAGCTTCAATAACAGATAAGGAACAAACCTGATCCACAATGATTGGTGCTGATAGGCTCTCGCACTTAACCCCATCAATACGACAAACAGGACAAGATGAACCAGAATCATCATCTGTCTGAAGTTCTGCATTGCACTGCAGCATGATGGTTGTACGTCACCAAACGTAAAACAAGCCAAAGAAACGGCCAGCTGTGCCAGATCAGATCAAATATATCGATCGGTTTCACTAACAGACCAGCCATCAACATATCAAATTTTTGAAACAGATGTGGTTCAGGCACCAACGGCATTGAACCCAGAAACGCCGCCGCCACGATGAGAATCATCAGAGGCGGGTAGTGTATCCAGTAGATGATGCGACTCATTTTGCAGTAAATTCCTCATATGCCTGCATCGCTTCAGCGGCATACATCAAAGAAGGGCCGCCGCCCATATAGATGGCCATACCAAGTGCTTCTGCCAACTCTTCGCGGGTCACACCCAAAGAAATAAGCGCCTTTACATGGAAACCAATACAACCCTGGCAATGTCCTGCTACACCAATGGAGAGGGCAATCAGCTCTTTGGTTTTTTTGCTTAAAGCACCATCTTCCAAAGCAGCTCCTGCCATAGCAGAGAATCCCTGCATTACATCTGGGATATCCTTGCGAATACCACCAATCGTTGCTGATAGCTCTGCAGTTAGCTGTTTATAATTATCCGACATAATGACTCCTTCATTAAACACCATCAGGGCTAATATTATCAGCCCTGATGACAAGTATAGCTTATTTTAGTCTTTCAATACCCATGCGTTTCAAGAATGCTTTTTCTATGAATGGTTCCGACACACCTGTTTTCATTTTACGTATGAAATATTTCTCGAAACCAACCTTTGCGACATGCACCCAGCTACCGGCTTTAGCCCATACCATATTGCGTGGTGGAATTTGCGGATAAGCCACCAGAGCCACACCACCATCACCAAAGTCAGCCAGGCAGATCGCACCCCATGTACCGCACTGTTCAGGTTCTTCGCCTTTAAGGTCATGCACAATATTATGCACAATCGCAGTGGTCATCGACTCAATCATAAAACCTGTTTTCGGAGTACCCACAGGTAATGGTGTCTCTTCAACAGGCGGGATGGCAACAATGACGCCAGTACCGTATACGTTCTTAAATTCCGGGCTTTGCTGATAATAATTGATATGCATAATGCCAATTGGATTAACCAGACCTTCACAGTTTGCAACAGGTCCTACGCCACGGAATGGTGGCATCAACATGGCAAACTGATGATCCAATGAACCTGAAGCAATCACGTCACCATGACGGTCCACTTCTTCATAATCTATCGTATGCTCATGTACAGTAGTGGTCTTGCAGTTAGTGATAAATTTAATATCGCGTTTACGCAGCTCTGATTCCAGTAATCCCTTGGAATCTTCAACACCACCCAACCCAAGATGCCCTATATACGGCTCTGGTGTAATAAATGTCATCGGTACTTTATCACGGATTTTACGTCGACGTAGCTCTGTATCGAGAATACATGCATATTCATAAGCAGGCCCATAACAAGACACACCCTGCACTGCGCCCACCACAATCGGGCCCGGGTTTTTACAAAATTCTTCAAAGGCTTTGTATGCCAGCACTGCATGATCAACATGACAAATTGAATGGGTATGGCCTTCAGGCCCCATGCCCGGCACCAACTCAAAGGCCAGGCGAGGTCCGGTTGCCACAATCAAATAATCATAGTCCAGATGCTGGCCATTTCCCAGACGCAAACGGCTTTCATCAGCCAGAATCTCATCAACACCACAGGATAAAAAGTTAATGCCTTTTTTATTCAGATATGGTGAGCACTCAAAACTGATCTGCTCCTTATCGCGCCAACCAATTGCAACCCATGGATTTGAAGGTGTAAAATGAAAATAATCCACATTGGAGATTACCGTCACTTCATGTTCTCCACCCAGTTTTTTCAGCTCTTCTTTCATCTCATATGCCGCAGGCATACCGCCGATGCCTGCTCCAATAATTGCAACATGTGCCATAGTTATGTATCTCCTTCATCGAGGGTAATCACTATGACCCCCTGTATATTATTGCCCGCATAACTGGCAGCCACAACATCAATGCAGCTGTTATGCGAGAGCTCCTGAATAAAAACAAGACAGACATCACGTCTTTCTACGTGAGCGTGTTCAATAGAAATCAGAAAAAATGGTTAAACTTGCAGGCCGACCACGCTACTGAAACAAGTCTGTATGCAGAAAGGTGGAAACGACCGAAGCGCTACGAATCGACGTCTCTAATGACGTTCATTTTAAACCATCATTCGATTTTTTTACGTTTTAATCACCACACACTATATACCGTATCATTTTACTCAGATATGCATATTATAATATGATAATATAATTAGTAAAGAGATTATTTTGCTGGACAGGAATTAATCCCAAACAGTGTGTACAGCGGACAAAAGCTAATCACAGACGTCAGCGCAAATACGCCCCCTGCACCCATTGCCACCATATCCCATGGTGCAGCTACAAGTCCGAGTGCACCCAAGACTATAAGTGCTAGCCCTGCCAACAACCGAACAACTCTATCAATACCACCTACATTTGATTTCATATCACACCTCCGTCATAAAGTACGCGTATGCTAATATACTAATATATGATGTCAGTGACATTGTCACCAAGTAGTCAATTAATCCTGTTCGATTAACATTTGCAGAGATTTCACATCACATAAGGTGATCTGATTGCGACTCAATTCTACGAAGCCTTTTCGTTCAAAACTTTTTAATAACCGGCTAATGACTTCTCTCGCCGTACCCAGTTCAACAGCCAGTTCTCTATGCGTTCTGGCCAATGTTAAAGCTGCTTTGCCAGCATCAGCATCGACATTCTTTAACAACAGACGGGCAAGCCGTACATCCATACGGCCAAACGCGACGTCTTCCAATAATTGCATCAGATCACAGATACGCTCACCGACATTATGCATGACAAAATGACGAAAACCCTCAGAACCAGCCAGCGCATGCTCAAATGTGTTCAAAGGCAACATCACCAGATCCACATCACTTTCTGCGATGCCTTCGGCCGGATAACTACGAGCACCCAATAGACAGGTGGTAGTAAGCATACAGCTCTGACCCTCTTCCACCCGGTACAGTACGATCTGATGGCCTTGCGGATCCATTTTCTGCACACGTACAGAGCCTGAAACCACCAGCACATAACCCTGGCAAGCATCTCCATCACGAAACAGCACAGTACCAGGCTTCACCTGCATGCGAACTGCTTTGCCTGCATCCATCTGCCAAACATCATCACTGATACCATGCAGGGAAGGGAACTCAACCAACCACTCTCTGTTAGCTGGTGCAGTAGTCACTAAATACTCTGCAGGGCTTGATTCAGCAAAGGCCTTGCTTCTTTGACCAGACATTCCAGCTCAGAATTATTAATCATACCAACCATGGCAGCAGGATCGATAATCGAAACCACTGTTTGCCCATCTTCGTTTTGGTACACAATCACATTACATGGCAGCATCAGACCAAGCTCCGGCTCCAAATTCAACGCGTGATTGGCCAGCTTCGGATTACATGCACCTAGAATTACATAAGGAGTACGCTCCACGTCAATTTTCTTCTTCAGCGTTTCAGCAACATCGATACGGGTGAGAATACCAAAACCAACCGCTTTCAATGCCTCCGTGATCGCAGTTTCCGCTGCTGCGATATCACCATCGAATATGGTTCTCATGCCATAGTCACTGGCATCATTTCCCTCAGATGACTTTTCTATCGGGTAACCCGCTTCCATCCAGGCCATGGTACCACCATCGATATTGGTCAAATTGCTGCATCCATGCTCTTTCGCCAAATAGATCGCAGCCTGTGCTGATCGCATGCCGGAGCGGCAGATCAAAAAGACTTCACCCTGATCTGGAAACGTATTGATCTGTTCCATCATCGTATCCGGCGTGACCAGCTTTGCTCCTGGTACATGTCCCTGTTGATATTCTTCAGGTGTACGCACATCAACCAGAATAAAGGGCTCACTCTTTTCACAAGCCAGCAACCAGATCGGGTAAAGTTCATTCACATTCATCGATTTAAACATACTCACTCCACCGGGTAGCCAGCATCTTTCCATGCCGCAATACCGCCCTTCACATTTTCAATATTCTTGAAGCCATGTTCTGCAAGCAATTTCGATGCCTTGGCCGAACGATTGCCAGAATGACAATAGACATAAACCCGTTTGCCATGTGGTACTTCACCCAAACGCTTGGTCAATTCTTGCACCGGAATTAATGTTGCTCCGGCAATATGACCTTCGGCATATTCCTCTTTGCTACGCACATCCAATAGCATAAATGGAACCGGTGACTTGTCTCCCGCCTGCCAGTGTTCATGCGTATGCGCCACAGTAGCATTTTCATAACCATCGGCGCTCTGATCACCAAACCCACAAGCGGTACCCACCACTGGCATAACAGCCATCATCAATACCATCATCATTATTCTTTTCATTTTCATCTCTCCTGTTTTATTCATAGTTCGTTCTCTTGCATCAATAATCCAGATTAAATACTTTCAACAGCATCCAGCCAGCCATCAATGTAAGCATTAAACTAAATGCTTTCTGCAGATGCTTTGTTGAATATCTGTCTGCAATAAAATTCCCTAACAATGTCCCAAAAACTGCCAAAACCACAAGCAACAAGGCCGGATGCCATGTCATCTGCAGGTGCTCAGCATAGCGCAGGGTGGCAACCAGAGAGCTTGAAACAATCAGCAGTAAGGAATGCGCCACAGCAGACTGATAGCTTGGTACACCAAGAATCAATAGAAGCGGCACAATCAAAAAGCCTCCACCAACACCGAGCAGACCAGTCACAAAACCTGTTCCTAGACCGGCCAACACCGACAGACGACAATCACACGGCGTGGTTTTGGCATTCGCGGTAATACTTTTCATCCAACCCGTATGCATTAACCACGCCACACATAATACCAGTACGGCAAAAATAATAGCCTGCATCTGATCGGGCATATACAGCCCAAGACTTGCACCGCCAAATCCGCCAGCCATTCCACCCATGGCAAAAAAACGGTGCAACTTCCATTCAATCAACTGCCAGCGCTTTTTGTACAATAACGCGATAAGACTGACACACGCCACAATAATAAGACTCATCGCAATGGCCTGCTTTAGCGGCATGCCAACACCGAAGCTGAGCAGTGGCACAGCGATCATGCCTCCCCCTGCGGCAAACAGAGACAACACCAATCCAATCAAAGGAGCTGCCAGCCACAGGGAAATACTCATATGGTTTTTTCTCTTTCCATCAATTGCCGCCTTTAACCGGCAAACCAGCGCTTTGCCATGCACCCATACCACCAGAAAAATTATACACCGTATCAAATCCTGCTTTGGCCAGTTTTGTAGCTGCCATGGCAGATCGATTACCCGATGCACATATCACCACAACTGGTATATCCTTGGTAATGTTATTCATATGTGCAGCAACCTCAGACAAAGGTACATGCATTGCTCCTTTAGCATGGCCAGACACCCATTCACCGCGCTGGCGCACATCCAGCAGCGTATGTGACTGATCTCGAAACGCCATATAGTCACTTGCCGATATTGATTTGACGCCGGAAAGTTTAGGTGCAACCAGACGCCTCCAAAGCATCCAAACGATAAACGCACCCAGGATGATGTTCATCGCATTTTGCTCTATAAATTCCATTCATTTCTCCTCAAATAATCCAATAACTCTATATTCATATAAAAAGACAGATACAGACGATGGCATCTTAGAAGGGAGGGATAGAGGAACACCGCCTGCACCTGTCAACTGTGTAGCTGAACGTGAGCGTCTCAGCTGTGTTTAAAACCCAATTTAGACAGAATCACTTCCATCAAACACCATTGGCTAAAACCGGATTGTAGTAAATTGGCTCCAACAAAAGCAGTGAACCATAACCATGTAGGTTCCATCAGGTTCACGCCGTTATAACGGGAAGAGAGATAGATACTGAGCAAAATAAATGTACCTGCGATAATCCGAATCATGCGGTTAATTGTCATGGTTAAACTCCTTAAAAAATATATTGAATCATTATTTTGAGATGCTTCTACGATACCGTCCACGGCTTGTTGCGTTGCCACAGGTAGTACATCAACGGGGTGATAAACAGAGTCAGAATCGTGGCCGCGATTGTGCCGAAAGCCATGGAAACACCTAAGCCCCCAAATACTGGATCGCTGATCATGATGGATGTGCCTGCAACCACAGCTAAAGCCGTTAATAAAATGGGCCGTGCACGCACAGCACCCGCTTCAAGCACTGCTGTTTTCACATCATAACCCTGATTGCGATAATCGAGGATGAAATCAATCAGCAGGGTTGAGTTACGCACCACAATACCTGCCAAAGCGATCATGCCGATCATCGACGTGGCCGTGAATGGTTGATTGGTGATCCAGTGACCCGGGAAAATACCAATCATAGTCAGGGCCGTCGGCGCCATCACCATCATAGGCAGAATAAACTGGCCGTAATAAGCCACCATCAACAGATAAATCAGTACCAGTGCAACGATAAATGCAGCACCCAGATCACGGAACACATCCAGAGTCAGGCGCATCTCACCATCCCAAAGCATGTGATAAGCATAAGTGTCTTCAGGCACTGTTTTGGTGAACAGCATACCCCCGGTTTTAAGTGTCGTGCCTGGCAAGACTTCCTGCCCATCGAGTTTAGCATCCATATCAAGCAGCGAATAAACCTGTGAACCCTGTTTAGGTTCAGCCATGACATACGTTACCTGATGCCCGTCTTTGCTATAGATCGGTTTGGCTGCCACGCTGCTCTCAACTGTAGCAAAAGCAGAGAGAGCAACCGGGCCTTGCGCACCACTGACATAGATGCGGTTCAGATCTTCTGGATGCGCACGCATTGCTTTTGGCAGTTGCACATGCAACTTCACCTGATGACGCTCATGCGCAACATGCAGGGCACCAAAATCATAACCATGCAGGAAATCACGCAGGGCAGTTTCAACCTGTGCAGTGGCTACACCCAATTGAGCAGCTTTCTCTTTGTTCACCTTGATATTGAGTTGCTGCTGATCGTCACCAACTGAATCATCAACATCCACAACGTCATAAGTCTCTTCAAATGTCTTACGTACCGCTTTGGCCATGTCGCGTTGCGTCCCATAATCAGGACCATAAATTTCGGCCAGCAGCGTAGAGCGCACAGGTGGTCCCGGTGGATCTTCCACCAGCTTGATGCTGGCCTTTGGATGCGCGGCCAGAACGGGAGCCAGCACATCCCTGATCTCTAGTACAATACCATCGGAGCGAATCGAACGCTGATGTTTATCCACCAGGTTCACCCTGATATCAGCCAGATTTGTGCCATGACGCAATACAGCACCACGTAACATACCATTGAAATCAATAGGGCCAGACTGTCCGACAAAGGTTTCAAAATCGGTGACCATCGGATGCATCTGTACCACTTCGGCCACTTCTCTGGCTATGCGGTCAGTCTCTTCCAATGATCCGCCTTCAGGCAGATCAATGGTGATATTGAATGTATTATTATTGCCTTTCGGAAGCATTTTCAGCTCTACGGAACCCGGCGTCATCGGGCCATTGATGCCGTCTGAACGCAGGAACTGCCAGCCGGGCTGCAACATCGCTGCCACAAACATCAACAAAATCAGCAGCGAGAAAACACGACGCACTGCCTTAGATTCCACCAACGGCGTAGCAAGACGCATATAGCTGCGGTGCACCCAATCATTGGATGGTTCATCTTGATCATGTGCGACACTTTTCGAGTCAGCAACGTGATAAGGCAACCAGCGCTGCGAAATACATGGTGTAAACATGTAAGCTATCTCCAATGATGCAGCCATGGCATTCGGCGTATTGAATGGATTAGGTCC
>JAJFLF010000320.1 GCA_021772845.1 Mariprofundus sp. | reverse complement strand
GTGCATACAATGGCCAGTACACGAAAGCGCGCCTGCTATTCAGCTCTGATGCCTCTGCCGTTCAACAGGGAGCATATGTTGATAATGTCCGTATCACTGAAGAAGCCGGTGATCATGATGGTGATGGTATCACAGGTATCCTTGCCGAATACAATACAGTTGGTCATGTCGGCCTTGATCCGTTTAATGCAGATACCGATGGTGATGGCGTTAATGATGATGTTGAAATAGCTACAGGAACGAGTCCGCTGAATGCGGCCAGCGTTGTGCCTGGCACCGCGACCCATGTCTGGACTGGTACAAACAGTATAGTCTGGGAAGACGCTGGGAACTGGGATACAAACACCGTGCCGGGAGCCCTTTCAGAGGTTTATATTCCTGTGTCAGCAGCCAATCAGCCAACGATTACCACCACAACGTCAATCAGTGCTTTGAGTAACGAACCGGGAACCACATTGACATTCATCGGTTCATTGACTGTCGCCAATGCTTTCACCAACTATGGTATCCTCAATTTGCGGGCTGCGGCCTCCAATGCGCCTGCTGTGCTGACCGTGAGTGCAGGGACATTGAGCAATGCAGGCACCATTACGACAAGTGGACTGCTTGTAAACTTTGCCACACGGCGAACCATAAATGCGTCTGTGATTAATACAGGCAGCATTGATCTGGTGATGGATTTAGTCATCAATCATGCAGCTACCAGCCTGGATTCAACCGCAGGAACAATCAATGTGCCCGCAGGCAAGTTACTCATTATCAGCGCTGGTACAGCTCTGATTGGTTCAGGTACGACCATGGGTGCTGGCACCGGGCAGATGGAGATATCTGCAGCAACGTTGACGCTGGCCAGTAACTTCACCAATCCGGCCGCTGGTACACAGTTGAGTTTCTCTGGTACTTCCAATGTGAATGGAGCGTATACACTTAGCAATAGCGGAACGCTTACCATTAAATCAGGCACAACCACGATGCTCTCGACTTTGCTTCAACCTGTTGGATCAACGCTGACATTGAAAGGAACACTGGTGCTAAGCAGTGGTTTCACTAATGCAGGCACCATCAGTTTGGCTGCTGCTGCCTCCAATGCTCCCGGCGTACTCACACTGACTGCAGGATCGTTGACCAATACAGGAACCATCGAAACCAGCGGTATAAATGTAGGGGCGGGGACACCACGCACTATCAATGCACCTGTGATCAATACCGGAGCTATAAGCCTGGTTAAAAACCTCGTAATTTCCGGGCTACTGACATCTCCGACAGGTGTTTCAACGGTTAGTGGTGCAGGTAATACACTCACACTTTCCGGTGGTGTGAATGTCGATGGCATGACAGTGGATAATGCACTGCTCAATATCTCAGTAGCGCCAACGTTGTTTGATAATGTCACCTTCCTGAACTATGCGGCGACGGCCACGCCACTGCAGCTGAACTTCAATACCGGAACGGCCACGTTTAATAATCTGAATTACAATAGCCCATTAACAGCGGGTACAGGCTTCCATATTGGTGGTACAGGTACGGGCAATACGATTACGGTATACAGTAATGTTGCAGTTACGACGGCAGGAACGTTTAGTACTGTAAACTGGATTCCCGTCGGCACAACGCATGTTTGGACAGGTGGAACCACAGCATGGAATACGGCAAGCAACTGGGATGTTGGTTCCGTACCAACAGCAGTGTCGAATGTGTTTATTCCGGCAGCACCGGCAAACCAACCTGCCATTACGACTGCAATCGTGTGGAATTCCTATGCAAATAATCTGACTGTTGAGGCTGGTGCCAGTTTAGATGTTGTGGCTTCGGATTTCGCTGTTCTCACTGTCTCAGGCAATGTTCAAGCCAATGGTGCGATCACGAGTACCGGCTGGATTGCAATGAATGGTGTCGGGAAAACATTGCAGGGTACTGTGCCTTCATTGGATATGACAGGTTCAGTCTCATTGGCCGGGGCTACGACGATTTCCGGTGCTTTGACAGTATTTAACGCGGGCTCGAACGTGAACTTGAATGGCCAGACACTCACTGTGAATGGTGCGTTTAGTACAACAAGTAGTGGCACACTGACCATGCAGAATGCCGCGGATACATTGACTGTGGATGGTGCTGTTTCATTCAATGGTGCAATTGAGAACACACTGCTGACTGCTGGTACAATCAACCTAACAGGTAACTTTACCCAGAGTCAGACATCATCAGCTGCATCGTTTGCTGCATCGGGAACACACAAGGTTGTATTCAACGGTACGACAACGCAGAGCATTAACTTTGTCTCGCCGGGTGCTGCTCTTGCTACTACATCCCACTTCCAGAATGTTGAGATCACTAATGCAGCCGGATTATCTCTTAATAGTAATCTCTTCATCAATGGGCAAACGATTATTGGCGCAGGTGTAACGCCTACCATTCAAGGTAACGGTAATTCAGTGACCGCTGCTGGTAGTAATACCAATGGAGTAGTATTGGATAATTTACTGTTAACCATGACAGGTACAGCTGCGTTCTCAGCCTTTGATAACGTTACCTTCCAGAACTATGCGAATACGGCGACACCTTTGCTTCTGAATTTCAGTGGTGTCACAGCTACATTTAATAATTTGAGTTATTATGGGGCACTTACTTCTGGATTCCATATCGGTGGTACAGGTGCAAACAATGTCATTACTATTTCTGCTGCCAATGTGACCGGTACAGCGGATACTGGATTTACGGCGCTTCCAAATACGGTGAACTGGCCAGTCGCTTCTCCAGATGTTTTGACGGCAACAGCGTCATCGAGTTGGGCACCTAATGATGGTACAACAGTTACGATTACTACGACTCTGGTGAATGGTTTTGGTAACCCCGCAAGTGGTTATAGCATTGATTATGTTGCAAGTGGTAGTGCTGCGCTTTCATCTGCAACAGCAGTCAGTGGGGCCGGTGGTACTGCAGCGGTTACCGTGAGTGATGCAGCTGCGGAAACGTCAACTATTATAGTCAGTACTCCGTTGTTTTCGGCATCGGTTATCAATATAAACGTGGATTTCCTGGATGCAGCAGCGGATCAGGACGGAGATGGGCTGAGTAATACGCAGGAGTATACGCTGGGAACCGATCCGTTCAGTGTGGATTCAGATGGTGATGGCGCCAGTGATTTCCATGAGAATGCAGCAGGCACTGATCCGAACAATATTGCGTTATTCCCGGCTGTAACAGCTTCGGTTTGGGATAATGTGACAACAGGTGTTTGGGATCAGGGTTATTGGGGTAATTAAGAAATGGTCAAGGAGAGAGAGATGAGAAACGTAGTCTGCTTATTACTGTCGATGTTATTTGTAACGAGTGCGCAAGCAGCAACTGCAACGATTCCGAATACATTTACCGCGGGAACAACATCAAGTGCTGCACAGGTGAACGCGAATTTCACAGCTATCAAAACGGCAGTTGATGATAATAACACCCGAATCACTGCGTTGGAAGCTTGTCCGGCCGGTTTTACCGATGTGTCAGCGGCAGGGAATCAGTTGGGCTGCATGCAGACAGCGGAGCAGGTTACGGCAGCAACATGGGAGATGGCGTCGGATACATGTTTCAAAACTTATGGTGGCCGTCTGCCAACATCTGGTGAGTGGTATATCACCATGAATAACTTTGTTTTGACTGCCGAAACGGATAATTGGGAGTGGAATAATGATGCTCTATTTACTACTTTGGGAGATAGACATGCTATGTCTGGATTAACCTTGAATTCCTCAACAGATGCTTCAGGTGATACCGCTGTTCTTGCCTATCGCTGCTGGATTCCACGTTGAATACTCTATTATTAACATAAGGGGATGATGATGATAAAGATCTTACTATCAGTGGTGCTGACCACCTTTATTACTGCAAATGCATGGGCAGGAGCTGTTACTGTGCCCAACACCTTTACGGCGGGCACGACATCGAGTGCCGAACAAGTGAAAGCAAATTTCACGGCAGTGAAAACAACGGTGGATGATAACTTCGCACGCGTAGTTCCGGTCGGTGCGATGATGCCTTTTGCCGGAGCGACTGCGCCGGCGGGTTGGTTGCTTTGCAACGGTGCGGCTGTATCGCGCACGGTAACTTATGCCAGTCTGTTTACTGCGATTGGTGTGGCATGGGGAAGCGGTGATGGAACCACTACATTTAATCTGCCCGATATGCGCGGAAGATTCGCTCGAGGTGTGGATGCTGCGGCTGGTAATGATCCCGATGCCGCGGCACGTACGGCTTCAAATGCGGGTGGTAATGCCGGTGATGCAGTGGGTTCTCTGCAGGCTGATGCCTTTCAAGGACATAATCATATAGGTGGAAGCGGAACCTATATGGGAACTACTGCTGGCGGTGTTACGAACTATAGTCAAAATTCAGGAATCAATAGCTGGACCACGAATGGTATTACAGATCACGCTTCTTATGGTGTTGCCAGACCATCCACTGAAAGTCGTCCTAAAAATGTCGGTGTGAATTATATTATTAAGTTCTAAGTCGAAGATGTTCAGATGAATAGATAGAGCAAGGCAGTGTTATCTCAAGAGGTGAAAAGAAGAAGGAGATAGATCGATTGCGTTGCATATTGAATATTTTCATCTATGCTGAGCTTAGTATATTGCCGCGTAGCGAGTGTGGTTACTTACTAAAACTATGTGCGTGTTCTGGAGTTTTTTACTCAATCCATCACGTAAAAAGGAGAAAGGGTGCATAAACATTGAGGGTTAAAATTTGTCAGTTAATCCTGTTGGGCACTCTGGTGTTTGCCTCATTCTTCTCAGCACATGCAGCTGACTGGCTTGGTGCGGGTTGGAAACATGCGGAGCAAAATCAACAGGAAGATGCGCTTGCC
>JAJFLF010000319.1 GCA_021772845.1 Mariprofundus sp. | reverse complement strand
ATCCACAATGAATATACAACCATATCGGCCGGCAATATCAGCGATCTCTGCCAATGGGCAGACGGCGCCGCTGGTGGAATATATGGAATCCACTAGGATGACTCCGGGGCCAGATTTTTGAATCATTTTTTCCAGCGAGCTGGGATCATTATGACGAAATGCTTTGGGTGTTGCTCCAGCGCTGCGTATGCCTTCCCACAATGACATATGGGCAAACATATCAATATAGACGGGAGTCGAAGCATCGGCTATGGATTGAATCAGACCGATATTGGCGCACCAGCCCGATTGAGTGATGATAGTCGATTCCGACTGCATAAAATCGGCCATTTCATTTTCAAATGCTTTTTGTGGGCAGCCATCATCAAGAAAGACGCTGGACATCATCATGCCATTACCATTGTTGAGTAGACTGTCGGTTTGGGCTTTGATGATTTGCGGATGACTGGCCAGTGAAAGGTAGTCATTGCTCATTAATACGACAGAATCTTTATCCGGTGTTCTGCCGTGCAGAATATGCTCGCCGTTCCAATCTTTTTCTACACGTTGCTTGTAGTAGTGATTTACCCGTTTGGTCATAAATTCAGGGTAAAAAAGCTCTTCAGTGTGCTCTTGTTTTCTTTGTAGTTGCATATCGATCTCCTTGAATAACCGTGGCCTGCTATTGGCCTTGCCGGTTCGCCTGTTAGGGCACCTGAGAATGAGAGATCGAATATCTCTGGATTGCTGGTAGGAGTGTTATTGCTGTTCGAGGTTTTTTTGTGACTATTAATATCAAGGCATTACATTTCGTCCGAATATTCATTGATGAAAAGTATTGTCAGCGATATCCGAACTGCATATTTTGACAGCAAATAAAATCCAATTCATCATCAATATTGATGATAAAACGCATTTATTTTCATAAGTTTCGATGAAATGTGAGGTTTTGGTGAAATAATTGCTGAAATATTTCAAACTATTTTCATTTCTTCATCAATATTGATGAAGAAATAGTTGTTCGTGTGTTGTATCTTCGGCCCGATAGGGGAACTGAATGCATGATTACAATGGGATAAGCTCGAATCACGAACAACTTATCCACGATATCATTGGTCATATTTATGATGCGGCATTGGATCGCAGTGTCTGGTATGCGGTATTGGAGGCCATTGCATCGTTAACGGCCTCAAAATCAGCGATCTTATTGTACCAGGACCACAACCCAGAGCATGTGGGGGTACTCTCTTCTTATGGTTTCGATGCGAAATGGCTGACCTTGTATGATGAAGAACATGGGGCTATCGATCCTGTATATGAGATCATGGAAGAGGGGTCTACTGGTGAGCTAACAGCGATTTCCTGTAACAATAAGGATGATCAGTTCTGTGAGTCCAGGACATATCAGGAGTTTTATAAACCTCAGGGGATTTTTCAGCTGGCTGGCACTTGCCTGATACAAAACGAGAACAGTTCAACGTGGTTAGGTTTTCACAGGACAAAAAGTGCGCCGGAATATCAAACTGAGATTTTATCATTGGTGAAAACACTGGTTCCGCACTTGCAAAAGGCGTTGCACATTTACAGGGCGCATACTGAAGCCGTTGTTAAAAATGATGCGTTTGCATCGAGCATTGATACCATGCAAATGGGAGCTGTCTTCTTTAACCATCAGAGTCAGATCAGTTATTGCAATAAATCTGCCAGTGCAATTATCAATCAGCACCCGGCGATTGCCATGCAGAATCAGCATATTTTTGCCACGATTGATGAATGCAATAAAAAACTCAGGGAAGCGATTATTGCTGCATCACAAGCGAATCTGGATGGTACGTTCATCAATTCAATCGCGATTGGACTCAAGAGCCCGGATTCGTTTGTGATTTTACCAGTCTTGATTACGCCTATTCATCAATCGAATTTTTCACCCCATATATCCAAAGGGGCTATCGCGGCAGTCATGACACTGACGGATCCTGATCAAATTTTACTTACCTCACCTGAATTGTTGAATACCATATACAATTTAACGAAATCAGAAGCAGACGTTGCAATTTCACTCGCCAATGCGATGAGTGTGAAAGAAATTGCAGACGAAAAGAGCGTGCAGCTCACCACCATCAGGTCTCAAGTTCAAAGTATCTATGCCAAGATGGGCGTGAAAACGCAGGCTCAGTTAATTAAAACGCTTCTGTATTCGCCGCTTACATCTACAAAATAGAAGTGATCATTGCCACCTTTGAACTGTGTGCGCTGTAGTGATCTTGAAAATAGAATGAGCAAGGATGTGCGTGACATGGTCAATGAAATATTAAAGATAGCCGCGAATATGGAATACGGATGTGCTATCTGTTGTTCAGGTTTTGATCTGTAATGCATCATACATTGAAACTTTCAGAACTGGATAGCTCCGCAGTGGCTGCTCAACTGCAATCGGGTGCGGTGTTGCTAACGCCTTCTTCACGTTTGGCTATGGACTGGAAACGACGATTGCTTGCAGATAGAGCAGAGCCCGTGTGTGAAACACCTGCGGTGTTTGCCTGGCAGGCGTGGATTGCTGCTTTGACGATGGATATTGCTGACATGCCTGTTGCTTTGAACCGCATACAGGAGCGCTGTTTGTGGGAGCAGATCATTGGCAGGGATCTGCCGGATTCATCATCAGCTTCTCTGCGCGGTTTGGCAGGTCATGCCGCTGAAGCTTATGCCTTGATGCAGGATTATCAGGTTGCTCTGAATGAGTTGGCTTTTGCTGGAGAAGAGGCTGAAGCATTGGCGCGCTGGATTACGGTGATGCAGGCGCAGTTTGCCGGGGTGGTCTTTGCAGGACGCATGTTAGCTGCAGATATTGCTGTGCAGTTGTTAAAACAGATTTCAAAAGTGAGAGCACCTGAGTCTATCTTATTGGTCGGTTTTGATGATTTCACGCCTATACAGCAGCGTTTGTTTGCTGCTTTGCAAGATTCGGATACGACATTGATGCAAGTGAATGCTGATGGCTTGATAAGTGCACCTACGCTCTTTTCCTGTAGTGATGAAATGTCCGAATACCGCCATATTGCATGGCGTATTCAAAGAGCGTTACAGGTGAATCCACATGCGCGCATTGCAGTAGCAACCAGTGCGGCGATCACCGATGAGTCGGCCCTGAAAAGAGTGCTCGATGATGTGCTGATGCCTGAGGCGAATCTTGATCCGGCTTGTAGTTTGCAATCGGTATCGATGGCCGGGACGAAATTAACCGAGATGCCGATGATCAAACAGTTGATGCATCTGTTGGCTTTGGCGGGTGCATATTCATTGTCATTTCAAGAATTTTCACTGCTGTTATTTTCACCGTGGTTGAAAGGTTCTCGTGCTGAATCTGTGGCCAGAGCTGAGTTGGATGCCAAATTCCGCCAGTATAATCGTCATCGTTTGGGCTTAAAACAGTTGGCCGGTTCATCGGATATACAGAAACTGCCGGCTTTGTTATCCGTGATTCAAGCCTTGATGGCTTGGGATAAAAGAAGTCGTAGTGCGAATGCATGGGTGAAAGCAGTGCATGAGCTATTAAAATCGACGGGTTTTGTGCAGCAGGATCATGCCGATGAAGCGTTGAGAAATAACCAGGAAATTCGGCAGATGAATGCATTTCGGGATGTGCTGATCTCTTTGGTGGCAGCCGATGCGGTAACAGGCAGCATCAGCTGGCCGCATTTTTTAGCGCTACTGCGAACATCTTGTGCCGATGTACAGCTGGCTGCAATGGCCAAGTATGGCAATGTTGAAGTGTTACCATTGGCACAGATGTCCGGTTTACAATTTGATCATGTGATGGTGCTGGCGTTGGATGGAGAATCATTTCCACCATCCTTCAGGCCGCAGCCTATGTTGCCTGCCAGTGTGCAGATGAAATATGCCATGCCGGGCAGTAGCGGAGCATTGGTATATAAGGCTGCTCAAAAGCTATGGCAGCAGGTGCTCTGTTCAGCGTCCTGCGTTGAAATTTCATTTGCCATGCAACGTGGTGAAAAAGAGCTGCTGCCCTCATCGTTTGTGGTTGACCTTGAATCGCTGTCATGTGAAGAGGTGCCCGTTGCGACAGTCTCTTTGCCAATGGCTGCTTTTGATGATGAATCGGATGTGCCCTTAACTGCATCTCAGTCTGTGAAGGGCGGCACATCGATTATCCGGAATCAATCGGCCTGTCCGTTCAGGGCCTTTGTCAGCCATCGCTTGGCTGTTGCTGCGCTTGGTGAAACTTCACCCGGCATTGAAGCCAGTAGCAAGGGTTCATTGATTCATTTGGCGCTGGAATACTTGTGGCAACGATTGCAAACACAGACTGCATTGGCAGCTCTGAGTGACGATGAATTAATGGCATTGATTGATGCGGCTATTCTTCATGCCTGGGAGAAGGGCTATGTCTCGGCAGATGAGAGAACACGTGCATTTGAACAAAAACGTATGCGGTCCGTGTTATCACAATGGTTTGAGCTGGAACTCAATCGACCCAATTTTAAAGTGGAGGAGATCGAGAAAGCTTATGTGATGCGTTTGCCTGAGTTGGATGGGCAGAGTGATGATGTGAGTAATACCTATCCGACTGAGCTCACACAGTTTGAGGTGAATATCAAAGCCGACCGTATGGATGTGGATGAGACAGGGCGTCGCATCTTGATTGATTACAAAACAGGTGCCAAACAGTCCACTGCAAAATGGCTGGTGCATCTGTCTGATGAGGATGATGACGGTTCTGGTGAGCGCATCGAAGAGCCGCAACTACCACAATATGCACTGGCTGCAGCTTTGGGAGTGGATGATGCGGTGGCATTTGCCCGCGTGCGTAGTGGTGATATGGCCTTTGAAGGGCTGTGTGGTGATGATATTGCTATCAAAGGTATTGTTGCCTGCGATGGTAAACGCAATGCGCCAGATGATTGGCAGAGCGTATTGGATGATTGGAAAGCGAATATTAATGCGTTAGCTACAGAGTTTGTTGAAGGGCGTTGTGATGTGGCCCCACGTGATGCAGCAGCCTGCAATTATTGTGGTTTTGAAGCGATATGCAGGATAGATGAGATGAGTATGAATGGTAACAAAGGAGCTGTTGATGAGTGCTGAAGCACGGCTGAAAGCACGTCACCCCGGTGGTTCTTTTCTTGTACAGGCCCCCGCAGGTTCCGGTAAAACAGAACTGCTTACCCAGCGTATTCTGGCGCTGTTGGCGATTGTTGATGAACCTGAAGAGGTGTTGGCACTGACCTTTACACGAAAAGCTGCGGCTGAAATGCGCAAGCGGGTGCTTGAATCACTCACGGCAGAGAAACCGGATGCATCGGCATCGCATAAAATGGAAACCTGGGAGTTGGCTCAAAAGGCTATGCAACGTTCAGAGGAAAGGGACTGGCATTTGATCGACCATCCGGCCCGTTTATCTATCATGACATTGGATAGTTTAACCAGTGCACTGGCACGGCAACTGCCACTGTTATCGGGACTTGGTGAGATGCCATCACCCTCCGAACATGCGCAGCTAGCTTACCGTGAGGCTGCTGAAGCGGCTTTGAATGAAGTCATGCGTGATTTCCCGGATGCTGCAGAGTCTGTGTTATTGCATCAGGATCATAATGCGGTGGCGGTGATTAGCTTGCTGGCTGAGATGTTGGGTAAACGTGAACAGTGGCTTGATGAGATTGCGTCACATGGGCGTGATATGGGCGCATTGCGGCAAATGCTTGAGCATAACCTGGCCATGATCATGATGCAGAAGTTATTGGATTGTGATGATTTGATGCCTATCGATGTGAAGGCTGCCTTGCCTGCTTTGATGTGCTTTGCCGGTGAACAGAAAAAAGATGATGCATTGATGCAGATGATCGCCTGGCCCGATGCTTCTTTAGATCTGTTAGAGCAGTGGCAGTTGATTGCAGATTTTTTACTGACCGCTTCAGGTCCTAACTTTCGTAAAGCCGGTGGTGTGACAGTGCGCTTGGGTTTCCCTGCCGGTAAGGCTTTTGCTGAACAGAAAGATCAGTTTAAAGGCTTGCTTGATCTGCTGGCTGCCGGTGATGACCGTGGGATTCTCTTGGCTGAACTGCTGAATGATATCCGGCAGATGCCTCTTAGTGCAGAGATGGATGACGGGCAATGGCAGGTGCTCGAGTCGCTGTTTCTATTGCTGGTGTTGGCCACTAAACAGTTGCAACAAGGTTTTGCCCGCCAGGGTGAAGCTGATTTTACCGAAATCGCACTGCGTGCTATGGATGCACTCGGAGCCAATGATGCTGTACCGGCTGAGCTGTTGATGAAGCTGGATTATCGCATTCATCATATTCTGGTGGATGAGTTTCAGGACACCTCGCATCTGCAGATGTCTCTGTTGCAATGCCTTACAGATGGTTGGCAGAATGGAGATGGCAGCCATCGCAGCCTGTTTATGGTCGGAGATCCGATGCAGTCGATCTACAGGTTTCGTAAAGCTGAAGTTGGGCTATTTCTTAATGCTGCCAATAATGAGGCGGGCCTGCCTGTTGTTGAAGCACTGCAACTGGAACGAAACTTCCGCTCTTCACCGGCTATTGTGGAGTGGGTGAATGTGGCATTTCAATCTATTTTCCCTGCCAAGCAGGATGTGATTTCCGGTGCCGTGGCACATGCATCAGCTGTGGCGGCTTTAGCGCATGAAGGGTCAGTGAACCTGCACCTTCAGCATGGAAAAGATGCAGTTTTGGAAGCAGACACTGTTGTGCGTCTGGTGCAACAGGCATTGGTAACAACTTCCGCTAAGGGAGATGCACAACGCATTGGTATATTGGCACGCTCACGCAAACATCTGCATGCCATTATGCCGGCACTGCAGGCTGAGAAGATTGCTTTTCGTGCGATCAATATTTTACCGTTGAATGCGAGGCCGGAAGTGCGTCTGTTGCGTGCTCTGTTGCGCGCTCTATTGCATCCTGCTGATCGTGAGTCCTGGTTAACGATTTTGCGGGCACCATGCTGTGGTTTGGAAAGTTACGATCTGGCAGTGCTTTTGGCTGGCCACGATAGACCGGTCTGGGCACTGATGCAGGACGATGATCTGTTTGGGCAGTTAAGCATAGATGCACAGGCGCGTATTCATGCTGTGCGTTTAGCACTTGAACCGTGTGTGGCGATGAGTGGAAAAGTCGCGGTGAGAGGCTTGTTGCAAACGGCATGGTTGCGACTGTCGATGCCATCTTTAATCGATGCGTCGGCCAGTTTGAATGTGGATGAGACACTCTCCTTGGTAGCATCGATAGAGCAGGGTGGGCGTGTTGATTTTTCTCTGTTGGATGAGCGTTTGGAGAAACTGTATGCAGCTCCTGATGCCGCGCCAACCGCAGCACAAGTGGAATTGATGACCATGCATGGCGCTAAAGGCCTGCAGTGGGATGTGGTTATATTGCCGGGCCTAGGGCACAAAGGGGCCAATGTTGATGCGCCGTTGCTGGCGTTTAGTGAGGTGCCTGTTGAAGGTGGGGCGATGCCATTGATGGCTGTGAAAGCATCCACACGCCAAAAAGATGCGTTGTATGCTTTGGTGAACAGTGTTGAAAAGAGTAAAGATAATAATGAACTACAACGCCTGTTATATGTGGCATGTACCCGGCCTGAAACAACGCTGCACATGCTTGGCCATGTGTCTGAAATGAAAGGGGAAGCGACAACGGGTTCATTATTACACCTTCTGTTATCGGAGGATGAGACCTGTTTCGGTGCACAAATATCGCATATCGAAGCTGTAGAGCAGCATCTTAGCGCTGGTCGATGCAGCCTGCAGAGGGTTGAGCAGCCACTGGATCTGTCGCTGTTCAGTGCAGAAGATAAGGAACTGGTTAATCAGAACGAGCTGGAAACCGCATACATCTGGGCCGGTGCAGAAGCAGCACCTGTCGGTAATGCGGTGCATGCAGCATTGCAGCATATTGCCGATGTTGGTTTTGAAGTGTGGACTGATGAAGATACGCAGCGAGAACTCAAATATATGAGACGTATGCTGATTGCTGAGGGTCTGTCTGGCTCGATGTTGAAGACAGCATCAAGGCGCTGTGCCGATGGTTTGCAGCGTGTTCTAAGCAGTGAGAAAGGCCAATGGATTCTGTCGAATGGTCATCAGGATGCGCACTCCGAATGGGCATTAAGTTTGGAGTGTGATGGTTTTATGTCGCACAATATTATTGATCGTAGCTTCATCGACGTGCAGGGTATACGCTGGCTTATCGATTATAAAACCGCCTCTCATGAGGGCGGAAGTTTGGAAGAATTTCTGCATGAAGAAGAAAAACGTCACCGCTCTCAGCTACAACGCTATGCCTCTATCCTGAGGGATTTGGATGAAAACAGGGAAGTCAGAGCAGCTCTGTTTTTCCCCATGCTGGATGCCTGGTCTGAGGTGGATGTCTGTAATAATTAGCCATCGGGATGACGATGTTGAAGAATTGATTGTGATTATTAAGGCGAGCTGTTTTTACTCTGTTTTCTTCAATGCCTCTGTTTTCAATGGTATAAATCAGGTGTCCACAGAGGCTGTGGATAACTATGTGGATGAATAACTGGATTCCCTTGCCCGAGTTACATCTACATGACACGGTTCATCTGTGCTTAATTTTTAGGCAGTATGATTTAGTCAATAATAACAAATAGTTAAACTGTAAGAGTTGAGATGTCAAGTTAGTTTGTCGCTCTATTTGCAAGATTTAACTTTAAAGCCTTAGAAAAGTGGATAAACTTTTATAATCGTATTGTTTTTCTGGGAGAATGGGATAGTAGATCATGGTGAGAAAGAAAATAGTAGCGATCTTGTTTATGGCAATGTTACTTGCACACTTCAATATTTCTGCTGCTGAATCGGACTATGATGAGATCAGGGAATTTACCGGTATGTGCGACGCATCTGCTGCCGTGTCGATTGATGCATCCACCTTTGTGGTTGCCAATGATGAAGATAATATTTTGCGCTTCTATCGTTATGATGGTGTTGAGTCTGGACCGATACAGACATTCGATCTTACTCCATTTTTAAATCTGGATGCTAAATACC
>JAJFLF010000318.1 GCA_021772845.1 Mariprofundus sp. | reverse complement strand
ATTACATCACCAAACCCTTTGATAGGAAAATCATGCTCTCGCGTGTACGCACACAGCTTGAAGTGGCCACTCTTTATCAGCAGGTGGGGCAGAGTGAGGAGCGCTATGCACTGGCTTTTGCGGCATCCAATGATGGACTCTGGGACTGGGATATAGAAACTGGAGATGTGTTCTATTCATCCCGCTGGCGCGATATGATGGGAATGGATGAAGATGAATCGATGGATTCAATTGAGCATTGGTTTGATCGTGTACATCCGGATGATGTGGAGTCACTGCGTCAGGCTGTCTATAAGCATCTGATAGATCAGGATGCGACTATAAATCATGAATATCGGGCTCTGTTTGCTGATGGTCAATATCGCTGGATGTTATGTCATGCCCGAGCACTATTTTCAAGAAATGGCAAAGCCAAACGTATGACCGCATCACAGTCTGATATCTCTGCTACCAAGGTGTTTGATCCGATTACCGGATTACCAAACAGTGTGGTATTCATGGATCGCCTGAATCGTGTATGTGGCCATTGTGAACGCAGTGACAAAATAAACTTTGCGTTGATATCAATGAGTCTGGATAACCGGGAGAAAATCACATCTGTGATCGGGTCGGCCGGATTCGACAAGTTGAGTACAGAAATTACTGAGCGGCTGAGTGCACTACTAAGTGCCGATGAACATCTCAAACAGAGTGAGAGAGAGACGATGCTCAGCTTTAGCTCTGATCAGCGATATATGCTATTGATAGAGGATGTTGAAGATCATACTTCGAATGTGTTGAAGCTGGCAGATCGTTTGCAACAGATGTTTGTGCAGCCATTTATGATCTTTGGTGAAACTGTGCATTGCACGTTGAGTATGGGTGTCTGTATTCCTTCTGAACCGGGTCAGAGTGCGGATGAATTGACCAGTGATTGTCTTACAGCTGAACGCATCGCTCGCCGTGATGGCAGTAAAATAAGCATTTACGATTCAGTCACCCACGGCAAAGCGATTGACCGTTTACACCTTGAAAACGAATTACGCACTGGGATCAGTAACAATGAATTACGCTCTTTTTATCAACCCATTGTATCGCTTGCAGATGGTGGAAGCAGGGTTGGCAGTGAAAGTCTTGTGCGTTGGCAGCATCCTGAGAGAGGCCTGCTATCGCCATATTACTTTATTGAAATGGCAGAAGAGGCAGGGCTGATTGGTGATATTGATGATTGGATATTTCGCGAGACCTGTCGCCAGCATAAACTCTGTGCCAACAGTGAGGAATCGGTGTCGGCCTTTGTCTCTGTAAATGTTTCGGTCAAACACCTTGATTCAGCCTGGGTAGAGCGGATTAAAACAGTGATACAAGAGTATGCAATGCCGCCGGAAAGTATTCATCTTGAAATCACTGAATCTATTTTTATGGGAGATATCGAGACAACAATCAGATTACTTAATGAGCTGGTTGATTTAGGCATCAGTTTTGCCATTGATGATTTTGGTACCGGATACTCCAGTTTTTCATATCTCAGTCGTCTGCCTGCTTCATACCTGAAGATCGACAAGGCCTTTGTCGATGATCTTACTACTGATTTAAAGGCGGAGCATCTGGTTCGGAATATCATCGATATGGGGCATGGATTGGGCATGAAGATTATTGCTGAAGGTATTGAGTTAAAAGAGCAGGCTGAGGCTCTGACAGCCATGGGCTGTGATTATGGGCAGGGTTATTACTTTGGTAGGCCAGCACCGGCACCATGATGTGATTTCGATATCTTTTGCGTCTTACAGGATATTAAGCTCAGTGTTTTTAGCGGGCTTCAGCTCTGGAATTGCAACAGATCAACGATCATCTTCTGAATCATTCTGCATGCGTGAAAAAATGAATGTTTTTAGAGCGAAAAGCATAAGAAAAAAACAGAGGGCAATGAACATCATCATGAAAGGGTGTTCCTGCATCCAACTGATCAATGAAAGTATATTCATAGCTAGAATCTAGTTGATCCCTGTTTTGTTGCCAACTCATCGTTCGTTCATGTTTTGTGTTATCATTGATTGATGCGATGGATATCCAGACTGTTGTTGATCGTTATTTTGAGTATTGGCGGCTTATCGCTATATATGATGCTGTTTGAAGATCAATTCATCTATTTCCCTGACAAGGAGATCGCGCAGACACCTGCTGCGATAGGGCTTAGTTTTACAGAACAGCAGTTCAGAACTGCTGATGGGGTGATATTGCACGGCTGGTATATGCCGCATCCATCGGCTCATTTTACCCTGCTGCATCTGCATGGCAATGCAGGCAATATCAGTCACCGGTTATCGCTTTATCGACGCTGGCATCAGATGGGTCTGTCTGTTTTTGCATTCGATTACCGGGGTTACGGCAAAAGCAGAGGCAAGCCGACAGAAGGGGGACTGTATGAAGATGCACGAGCGGCATGGCACCATTTGAGGCAAGGGCAAGATCTCTCCGCTGAGAGGATCATTATCAGTGGCAGAAGTCTGGGAGCCACAGTAGCAGTAAAGTTGGCGGTAGCGTTTCATCCTTCGGGTCTGGTATTAGAAACACCGTTTAGCAATATACCCGATATGGCTGCATATCATTATCCATGGTTGCCGTTGCGATGGTTGGCACAGAGCAGTTTTGATACGGAAATGGGTGTCCGTGATGTAGATGTACCGTTGTTGCTGATCAGTGCAAAAACAGATCTCATTGCACCTGCTTTTATGGCGGATCGAATCTTTTCTGTAGCCAATGAGCCCAAGCGTCATATCAGTTTGGCCGGGGGGCATAATGATTTTGATCATGTCTCTGAACGAGAATATCTCAGTAGCTGGAAGAACTGGTTGGTTGGGCTGAGAAGATAGACTAAAAGAGCCCCTGAAGACCTGTGAGTGAGAAACGTACGGCAAGTGCAACGATGAGCGCAACGCCTATTGAGAGTGCAATGGAGAAGAGTGCTTCTTTGCGTCCAATGACACGCAGCATGACCGCGAAGGTGGAAACACATGGGATGTAAAATAGCAGGAATACGAGGAATGTACTGATTTGAATCGTATCCAGCATCATGCCTACTTCGAAGGTACCAAGGGCTTGATAAATCATGACCAGTGATAGCTCTTTTCTCAGCACACCGAACAGAATCGGAACACCCAGTACGACAGGTAGGCCCAACGCCCAGACGGTAATAGGGGCAAGGGCTGCATTGATACTTTGATCGGCACCTGCAAATTGCAGCAGGGCAAGAATCAC
>JAJFLF010000317.1 GCA_021772845.1 Mariprofundus sp. | reverse complement strand
GTCAGACCATCCCTGCTGGCCATCGCTTCCAGTTCCCGCTCCAGTTTTTTCGTTTCAGTGATATCGTGGATGATCGCACCAAAAAAGTGCTCTCCTTCCGCTCCCCAAGTGGACAGTGAAAAACGGATATCAATCTCTTTTCCATCTTTTCTTAAGCCCTGCAACTCCATCGTTTTATCCAGTATCGCGGGGTAACCCGTCTGTTTAAAACGCTGAATTCCGTGTGTGTGCATATCCCGATATCTCTCTGGCATAATACGGGTGATAGGCTCTTCCAACATCTCTGATTCAGCATAACCAAAAATAAAAATAGCTCCGCTATTCCATGATATGATATTGCCGTCGCTATCAGCGATAATAATAGCATCACGGGCTGTTTCTGTGACAGAACGAAAACGTTTTTCTGATGACATCAACTGCAATTCTGCCAGATGGTGACGCTGCATTGCATCAGACCCAAGCCAGGATCCAATAGCAAACAACAGAACAAAAACCACATTAAACAACACAAACCGCTCACGTTGAGCCTTGGACTCTGCTGACAACATATCTGATGATACATATGAAATAATCCACCACGATTTCGATGCAGCAGCAGCATAAACAGTGTGCCCCTCTATGCGTGGATATGAAGCCACCTTGGCATAGGTAAACAAGCCCGAATCGATAGACACAATGCCACTATCACTATGTATAATCTCTTTTGCAGCTAGAGGAAACTGATGCTGCAATGTTGATTGACTACGTTCGGGGAACATAAAACCCCATTCATGCTCAACTTGAATACCTTTCAACCAGTATCCATCACTGTTGATTAGCATGGGCTGCCCCAAATAGCCAGAAGCCGTACGTTCAAGCTCACTCAACAGCTCTGCACCAATCATGTTTAGAATAATGATACCGCGTTTATTGCCACCATCATCAAATATCGGAGCTGCCAATCGAATGACCGGCTTCAACGGTTGTTCAACCGCACCATTTTCAATATTCAAATCGAATGGAGAGATATAAAACGCTCCTTCGTTCAGGGCGATGGCCTCTTTAAAATAGTAACGATCACCTTTGTTCTGAAGCTTGTCAGAGGGCACAATCGAGGGAGAACCCGCATTCCAGTTCACGCGAACAATTTCATTACCATGCAGATCAAGCAAACGCGCCTGATCATAAATACCCTTATGTGCACTGAATGCCAAAAACTCATCGGCCAACACGGTTAAATTATCTCTATCACCGGTGGTCAGCCATTTTTTCAGATTGTGGTGAGATGAGAGCACCATCAGTTCGGATAAAAAGGCATTCATCGCTTTCTCAATGTTCTCTTTCTGATACGTAACCAGAGATTGCTGTTTGGCCTGCAGACGCATTTGATCTGCCTCTTGATTGCTCATATACATATTCAATGAGACCGTAGTCGTCAACAGTACAAGCGGCACAAAAAAGAGTAAAAAACGCTTCAGACGGAAAGAAAACATGTCATATCAACTCCTGTTGAATTGCTTGCAAGTGAGGCTTCAATATATAAAAGCATATGCTGTGCCACATTAGCATGTTAGATGTTATTTCAGAAAATCACGCTACACATCAAGACTCTGCGTTGATCATGTTAGTGCCTGCCACTGCTGTAGTGACACCTTCCTGGCTTTGCCAAAGCCACCTACCCAATAAATATGAGAAGGAGTCAATTGAAAGAGACAAAAATCAGCAAACGAAAAGAGCTGCTCCGCATCTGGTATGCGCTTTAAATAGGCCAGTTTTTCATCTGCCATATCTTCATCATCAACATGAGTAGCTTTGCCCTGCAAGCTTAGCCTTGGCAGTGCAAGCGGTGAATCATCAAGTCTTTCAGGTGTACAGATCATCATGCCAATGTTCGCTTTTCGCTCTATATTACGCGTGTGTTTTGCCAAGCTAGAAAGATGCAACAATATTTTACCTTCATGGATGGCAAAAGGGGCCATGCTTGTCTCTGGGCCATGCTCACCCATGCTCGCTAAAAAACTGATCCTGCTCTCTATTAAAAGCTGTTGAACGCCCTGCATCCAGCTATCCGGCTCAGAAGTGTCTGTACCTTCACTGCTGTTTAAATCTTTATCTACTGCCACTACAACCACCTCACTTACCTCGAGTCGAAACCACATTAAAAATAGAACATAAACTATGAATATTATGGATAAAACACACCTCACCCATAAACTCACAGTGTGTCAGCTAAAGTCACAAACATCAATCTTCACCCTAAATCACTCACCCCTGTAAGGTATAAAAATACAATGACAAATGAGAACATATGTCGTATCATGTTGCTAAATTCTAAGCACACCTAAGAATTTAAGGATCATGCCATGAAAATCAATCCAGGTATCAAGAAAACCGTCACTACCATTGACGAGAATCACACGGCGTTGGAAGCATCTCAACTGATGACAGAGAATCAGATTGGCTCCGTTGTTGTTACCAGTCACGCCCAGATTGTTGGCATCTTTACCGAACGCGAATTGATGATGCAAGTTGTCGGCAAAGGTCGCGATCCGAGCAATGTTAAAATTAAGGGTGTGATGCACACCGATCACTTAAAAATTGATCCTGAAGCCAGCTGTGATGAGGCACTTCAAATTATGAAAGAGAAACGATGTCGTCATTTGCTGGTATTCAACAATGATGAATTTATCGGGCTGATATCGTTAAGAGATATTGTTGTACTCACCTTGCAGGAAAAAGATGATCTGATCCAGCAACTGGAAGGGTACATCTCTGTAACCTGAGTTCGTTTGAACCATCACAGTAAAGGATATTGGGGCTTTGCCCCTCTTCCATCACTCTATACGTCAAATTAATCATCGATTAATCATAAAGGTAAAGTATGCCAATCCATCTCAACAAAACCGTTATCTGTGATCTCATGGGATTCGTTCATGCATGAAATGTCACTATGCGAAGGTGTTATACAATTGATAGAACAACAGGCAGATGAGCAACAGTTTACATCAGTTAATACTGTCTGTTTGGAAATCGGCACATTGGCCGGTGTTGAAATTGAAGCCATGCGTTTCAGTTTTGATGCGATTGCCAAAGGCACCATCGCCGATGCTGCAAAACTGGAGATTATTTCTGTTCAGGGATTAGCAGAATGCCCTCTCTGCAAACAACAGACAGAGGTCACTGCCCGTTATGATCTTTGTCCGCAATGTGGGCACTATCCCTTAGATATATTAGCAGGTGAAGAGATGCGAATTAAAGAATTGGAGGTGCAATAATGTGTACAACATGCGGTTGCGCTGAAGGCGACACACAAATCGAAGGACATGCACATGATCACAGCCTTGAGCACCATCATGCGCATAGCCATAACCATGACCACTCTCATGAACATTCACACAATCACGATCATGGTCATGCACTGATGGCTACCCATGCTGCCGGCATCAGCCCGGCACGCATTTTGCGGATCGAGCAGGATATTCTCAGTAAAAATAACGCCTACGCAGCTGACAACAAAAGCTACTTCAAACAACATGGCATGTTAGCGCTGAATCTCGTCTCAAGCCCGGGTTCCGGTAAAACCACCCTACTCACACGCACACTTGATGATCTCAAGGCTGAGTTTTCACAGGCAGTGATCGAGGGTGATCAGCAAACCCTGCTGGATGCTGAACGCATCCGCGCAACCGGAGTTAACGCTGTGCAGATCAATACCGGCAAAGGTTGTCATCTGGATGCGCATATGGTCGGCCATGCAGTTGAAACACTCAAACCTGAAGATAACAGCCTGCTGTTCATCGAGAACGTTGGCAATCTTGTTTGCCCCGCATCGTTTGATCTTGGGGAAGCACACAAGGTTGTGATTCTCTCAGTAACCGAGGGTGAAGATAAACCACTCAAATATCCTGATATGTTCAATGCTGCAGGGCTGATGATACTTAATAAAACTGATCTTTTGCCCTATCTTCAGTTCGATGTGGATCAATGCATCGCTTATGCGCAGCGCGTTAATCCGGGCATTGCCATTCTGCAAGTTTCAGCTACCACAGGTGAAGGCATGCAAGCCTGGTATAACTGGTTGAGAGAGCTGCATCAATCCATCCAGAGTAATACTCAAAACCAAACTACAATAACAAACAACTAGGACCCTCAATATGTGTTTAGCAGTTCCGGCCATCGTCACCGCATTGGATGAAGGCGCCTCAATGGCTACCGTCGATCTATCAGGCATTCAGAAAGATGTATCTACTGTATTGGTAGATAATGTAAATATCGGTGACTACCTCTTGATTCATGTGGGTTTCGCACTACATAAACTCAGTGAAGAAGAGGCTCAATCTACCCTCGCTCTGTTTGAAGAGTTGGATGCTATGAATGCTGAAGACACCCAGGCAACGCCATGAAATACGTCAATGAATTTCGTAACGGTGATATCGCAGCCTCTCTAGCTATAGTCATCGCTAATGAAGTAGACTCGGACAGAGATTACCGCCTGATGGAATTTTGCGGTGGACACACCCATGCCATCTTCCGTTTTGGCATTCAGGATCTCATGCCTGAAAATGTAACCTTTGTGCATGGGCCCGGTTGCCCTGTATGTGTATTACCCAAAGGGCGCATCGATAACGCCATTAAACTGGTTGAAGAACATGATGTTATCCTCTGCACCTATGCTGATTTGGTACGTGTACCTGCCAGCAAGCAGATGAGCCTGCTCAAAGCCAAAGCGAATGGCGGCGATATTCGCATGGTTTATTCCACTCAGGATGCTTTACAAATTGCACGTCAGAACCCTGATCGGCAGGTGGTCTTTTTTGCTATTGGCTTTGAAACCACCACACCACCAACAGCCGTAGCCATTCAACAAGCTAAACAGGAAGGTTTGAGTAATTTCTCAGTCTTCTGTAACCATGTGCTCACCCCACCGGCCATGCGCCATATCCTGCAACAAGATGGTGATCAAAGCGCCAATATTAATGGCATCTTAGGTCCATCGCATGTCAGTACCATTATCGGCACCCAGGCTTATGCATTTTGCGCTACTGAATTTCACACGCCCATGGTGATTGCAGGTTTTGAGCCACTTGATGTCATGCAATCTACCCTGATGCTCATTCGCCAACTCAATAGCGGCACTATCGCCGTAGAGAACGAATATACTCGCGTGGTTACAGCCGAAGGAAACCGTAAAGCACAAGCTATCATGCAGGATGTGTTTGAACTGCGCCCCAGCTTTGAATGGCGCGGACTTGGTTTGATGCCTGATAGCGCACTACAGATTAGAGATAACTATGCAGATTGGGATGCTGAGCAACGTTTTGATATAGAAGAGATATGCAGCAGTGATGTGAAGAGCTGCCTCTGCCCTGCCATTTTGCGCGGACTCAACAAACCGACCGACTGCAAACTGTTCGGTACCGTCTGCACACCGGAAAACCCTATGGGCGCCTGCATGGTCTCATCCGAAGGTTCCTGTGCTGCTTACTGGAGTTATGGCCGCTTTCGCCAACCCGATAACAGCAGAACCGAACAGAAAATGCAGGAGAAAAGCACATGACCCGCCCCTATGCCGGTAAACTCGACATCAAACATGGTACGGTAAACATGAGTCACGGCAGTGGTGGTCGTGCAATGGCTCAGCTTATTGATCAGATATTCATGTTTCACTTTGATAACGAACTGCTGCGTCAACACAATGATCAGGCCGCCTTCAAGGTGAATGCCGGGCGCATGGTGATCAGTACCGATGCCCATGTTATTGCCCCGCTGTTTTTCCCAGGTGGTGATATCGGTTCACTCTCTGTGCATGGCACCATCAATGATGTCTGCATGTCCGGTGCCAAACCACTCTACCTTTCAGCTGCATTTATTATCGAGGAAGGTTTAGCTCTCTGTGAGCTGGAACGCATTGTTATCAGCATGGCAAAAGCCTCACGCGAGGCCGGTGTTCCTATTGTCACCGGTGACACCAAAGTGGTTGAAAAAGACAATGGCGATGGTGTTTTCATCACCACGACAGGTGTTGGTGTAATTCCGGATGGCATCAATATATCTGGGGAACGCGCAAGTCCGGGAGATGTAATCATCCTGTCCGGAAGCATTGGTGACCACGGCATGGCCGTTTTATCCAGTCGTGAGAACCTCTCTTTTGAAACCACGCTTCAATCCGATTCAGCAGCCTTGCACGGACTGGTTAAGAGCATGGTAGAGGTTGCGCCAAACATCCATTGCCTGCGCGACCCTACGCGCGGCGGCCTGGCAACCACCCTGAATGAGCTCGCACTGCAATCATCTGTCGGCATGATTCTTGATGAACAGAGTATCCCGGTTAAAGCTGAAGTGAGCGGCGCCTGTGAACTACTTGGCCTCGACCCCTTATATGTTGCCAATGAAGGCAAGTTAATCTGTATCTGCGATGCAGCCGATGCAGACAGACTTCTCACTGCGATGCACTCTGATCCGCAAGCTCAGGATGCTGCCATTATCGGCAAAGTCGTAGCTGATGAACATCATATGGTACAGATGCAGACCTCTTTCGGAGGATCGCGTGTTGTTGATTGGTTAGCTGGAGAACAGTTACCAAGAATATGTTGAACCAGCCTGAAATTCGCAATGATATGCGCACCAGCACCTTAAGCCTGCCTGAAGAATTCAGAAGTGCACCGCCAGTGTTAGCTATGGGCGCAGAACTGAAAAGCAGCTTCTGCTTACTTGCAAATGGCCAGGCGCGACTATTTGAAAGTAACGGCGATCTTGAACAGACCAATGTATTCAGAGCCTATAACGACGCGCTGGAATCGGCATGTACCGAACACGCTTTCTGTCCCGAACAGATCGCGCTCGATATGCATCCGGATTATCTATCCACGCAAACAGGCCTACGCCTGGCTGACCTTCATGGCAGCAATATCATCAGTGTACAGCATCATCATGCTCATATCGCTGCCTGCCTCGCAGAACATAGCTATCCGTTACATGCAGAGCCAGTACTGGGCATTGCGCTAGACGGGCTTGGTTTCGGTGTGGACGGCACTATTTGGGGAGGAGAATTTCTGCTGGCCAATTATGCCGATTTTACCCGACTGGGTTGTTTCCAGCCCGTAGCTATGCCGGGCGGAGCACAGGCCATCCGAGAGCCATGGCGCAACGCGCTGGCACATCTGCACGCCTGCGACTGGGAAGTGATGAGAGAACAATTCCCTGACAGTGATATCATCACATTTCTAAACAACAAACCGCTTGCCCCACTGCAGACTATGCTGAACAAGGGGCTGAACAGTCCCATAGCCTCATCGGCTGGCAGGCTGTTCGATGCAGCGGCCGCATGCCTGGATATTTATCGCGAAAGAGTTACGCAAGAGGGTCAGGCTGCAATTGAACTCGAACGCATAGCTAGCGAAGTGATGGATAAAACAGACAAGGCCTACCCAATCCATATGAGAACCTGTCCGGATGGACTAATTCAACTTCAATGGACAGCAATGTGGCAAGCACTGCTGACGGACCTTGACCATGGAGTGGATAAAGCAGTGATCGCCGCCCGCTTCCACCAAACTATCATTATGGCGGCGTGTGAACTGGCCTTGAATTTATGTCAACGGCATCGGATTAATCACATAGCACTTTCCGGCGGCGTCTTTCAGAACCGCCTATTGCGCAGTGGTGTCGAAAAGCGATTACAGCGACATGGTTTCAATGTATTGATCTCGCAACAGGTCCCCATCAATGATGGTGGCCTCTCTCTTGGTCAGGCCGCCATAGCTGCCGCAATTTCGTTAAAGACTGAACGTATGATTGAAGGAAAAACAGCATGATTGAAATGCTGTTTATCGGCTTCCTGCTCGGCATGCGCCATGCCATAGAATCAGATCATGTTGCAGCTGTTGCATCACTGGTGACCCGATCAACGGGCATCAGCGAATCAATCCGGCTGGGTTCTGTATGGGGCGTGGGCCACACCATTACCCTGTTCATCTTCGGTTCTGTCGTGATGTTTCTCGATAACATGATTCCCGAACAGATCGCCATGATGCTGGAATTCACAGTTGGCATCATGCTTGTAGCGCTTGGTTTTGATGTCCTGCGCCGCTGCAAGAACAAACACGTGCATATCCACCCTCATCGTCATGAGGATGGCACCGTTCATCTGCATGCCCATCAGCATTCCTATAAGACAGAACATAAAAGCAATGAACATGAACATATACACACATCAAAACCATTCCCACTGCGTGCCCTGCTGGTCGGTATCATGCACGGCATGGCGGGCTCTGCCGCTCTCATCGTTTTAACCATGCAGAGCGTGCATTCATTTTCGATGGGCTTGATCTATATTGCTTTGTTCGGCATCGGTTCCATTGCCGGTATGGCAGCACTTTCCATCGCTATCATCTTACCTCTTCGTCAATCCCATAAGCGCTTTAACTGGCTGCATCAATATCTACTTGCAGGTATTGGAAGTCTGACCATTTTACTCGGCTTCAGCATGATGATTGAGATAAGCAGTAATGGACTTTCCCTATGAAAAAACCATCTAATAAAAACATTCTCAAAGATGTAAACAAAAGTGTGCTTACCCCCTTTCATACATCCCTCTTTTCTAGTATAATCCAACCGCGCAAAAGGAGCCTGTCTTGGAACTAAATAGTGGCTTAAACAACCAACCATCCACCTCTCTCGTGAGCCCCGAGAGCAGAGATCATTTGAACAGTAATCATCTACTGCATCGTCTCTATGATATACAAATGCAATCACACCATATTCCTCAGCATCCCATCCCGGCTTTGGCGACGGAACTGGAGCTACCGGTTAGCCAGATTGAAGCAGCTATCGATTTCTATTCATTTTTTCATCGCACGCCACGTGGCCGCTTTGATATAATGTTCAGCAACTGCACCAGCTGTGGTGATCTTGATTTGATGCAGAGCCTGTGTGAAAAGCTGAACATCGCCCAGGGTGAGACCCGAGCTGATGGAGCAGTCAGCATTAGTGACGCATCCTGTATCGGCATGTGTGATCAGGGGCCTGCCCTTCTGATCAACGGACGCACGCTCACCAAACTATCTCCCAGCCGACTGGATCTGATTGCTGAGCATATCGAAGCCAACAGAGCGCTCGATCTGTGGCCCACCGAATGGTTTGATGTACATGATAATGTGCGCAAGAACGGCCTCCTGTTAAGCACCCCCTTTGAACCGGGCTCAGGCCTGCTCGCTGCTATAGAACAAGGCCAGCAAAGCATGCTGACAAACATTGATCAATCCGGTCTGCGTGGCCGTGGTGGTGCAGGCTTTAGTACCGGCCTGAAGTGGAAATTCTGCCGGGAAGCCAAAGGCGATGCGCATTATGTGATCTGTAATGCCGATGAAGGCGAACCAGGCACATTTAAAGACCGTATCCTGCTCACCAGCCATGCCCATAGCGTTTTTGAAGGTATGACAATCTGCGGCTATCTGATCGGAGCGCAAAAAGGTTATCTCTATCTGCGTGCTGAATACCGTTATCTACTGCCCTCATTGCAGGCCGTATTGACTCACAGATACAACAGCAAACTGCTTGGCGACGAGATCCTTGGGCAGCACGGTTTCGATTTTGATATCGAAATCATTGTTGGAGCAGGCGCGTATATCTGTGGTGAAGAGTCTGCCCTGATTGAATCCATGGAAGAGAAACGCGGTGTTCCACGTGTGCGCCCTCCTTTCCCGGTCACCAGTGGTTATCTCGGTCAGCCTACTGTCGTCAATAATGTAGAAACACTGGCTGCAGCAGCTCAAATCGCAGTGCATGGCAGCGACTGGTTCACTGCCCATGGTTCAGATAAATCAGCAGGCAGCAAAATATTGAGCATCAGCGGTGATTGCCTTACCCCCGGCGCATATGAATATGCCTTCGGGGTGAGTATTCAGCGTATTCTGGATGATTGTGGCGCAGAGAATGTACAGGCCATTCAGGTTGGTGGCCCGTCGGGCACATTGATTGGACCTGATGAGTTCGAACGCAAACTTGGTTTTGAAGACCTTGCCACCGGCGGTTCATTCATGATTTTCGGTAAAGAGTGTGACTTGCTCAAGGTCATTCGCAACTTTGCTCACTTCTTTGCCCATGAAAGCTGTGGTTTCTGCACACCATGCCGTGTCGGCACCACGCTGCTCAGAAACGGGCTGGATAAAATATGTAATGGCAAGGGCACGCAATATGATGTCGATGAGATGCGACGCATGGCGGCACTGGTCAAGCACCGCTCACACTGCGGACTGGGGCAAACTGCCCCTAATCCGATTCTCGACGCCCTGGAACGATTCCCTGAGTTGTTTAATGAAAAACTGGTACACAGTGATTTTGAACCCCATTTTGATCTGGATGCTGCACTTGAAGAAGCACGCCAGCTCACCAAACGCGATG
>JAJFLF010000316.1 GCA_021772845.1 Mariprofundus sp. | reverse complement strand
AGCCAAGGGTAAATTATCTTCCACATCATCGTTGGGTGGTTCAAAATCGTATATTTACGATGCGCTTGGCCGCATGGATACCATCACCACATATGTGAGCGGTGATATCACACCATATAGCGTATCCAACACCTATGATCTGAATACGGGGCGATTAAGCACGGTCAGTTATCCTGAATCTCAGATGATTCTGAATTACGCCTATCAGAATGGTTATCTGCATACGATTACCAGACAGGGTGATACAAACCCACTGTGGAAACAGACAGCCTTGAGTGCCGATGGTGAAACAAGCGCTCAACTCTTCGGCAATGGTTTGCAGACGGATCAGACCACAACTACAAGCGCTGCCGGTCGAACTATGAGCATCATTACAACAGGTACGCAGGTGCAAGGTTACAACTACACCTTCGATACACTGGGTAATATGACGGCCCGCAATGGCACAGCATTTACCTATGATAGTCTGAATCGTCTCAAAAATGGCACTCAGTACAGTTATGACGGTAGCGGTCGCATCATGGTGAAAGATGCTCGCACCTACACCTTTACTGATCCGGCACATCATAATGCTGTCAGTACAGTGCGCTCCAATGCAGGTGCCCCTGCCTATAACTACGATTACGATTACGATGCCAACGGTAATATGCTCAACCGCTATCCGGTCGTGAACAGTGTGCGGGGAGCTGCTGATCGCAGCTTCAACTGGACGGTGTTTAACAAGGTGAAAAGCATCTTCACCACCAACGGTTATAGCTCATATGGCTACGATGCCAACCATCAGCGCCTGAGTAAAAATATCGCTGGAATTATAGATACAACGTATATCGGCAAGCTGTATGAAAAGGTTACACAAGGCACAGCGGTAGTGCGTAAGAGTTATATTTATGCTGGCGGTCAGCTGGTATCCATTCAACAGCAGATTAATGCAGCCACCAAAACGTTGAATTATGTGCATCGTGATCATCTGGGTTCGGTCATTGCCCTGACAGATGATACACCAGCCCAAACAATAGTTGAGCAGCGAGGCTACAGCGCATTTGGTGAAGAGAGTGGATTCTCCAATGTGGTCACCAATCGCGGCTATACCGGCCATGAACAGTCTGGGGATCTGCTGGATGGTGAGTATGGCCTGATCAACATGAATGCGCGACTCTATGATCCAGAGTTAGGCATGTTCATCTCTGCCGATGTGACGATTGATGCTCCGACAAATATGCAATCCTATAACCGTTATCACTACGTGTTAAATAATCCATTTAGGTATACTGATCCATCAGGGAATGGCTTTTGGTCGAAAAATAGGAATAAGGTTCTTGGGGTTGTTGGGATGGCTGTTGGTACAGTTATGGCAGCCGTAGGAGCTTATTATGGAAACGAATTTTTATTTTCAGCAGGTGTAAGCCTCGTAGGAGCAAGCAATCAGTATTACCATGGAAATAACCAACCAGATGTTGCGCCTGTAACGGTGGTAAGTGGCAGTACAGATGCCACCGGTGGAGGTAGTGGAAATACAACCATTGGAACGCCTATAGGCACCGTTAATTATTCTCCAGGAAATGGAGGACTTAGTTATACTGGAGTGACTGGAGGCTCTAGTGGAGGCTTTTCCCCGCAGATTGGTTTAGCTACTGGGAACATGCCTGATGGTAGTTTAGTGACGGACAGCCTATTTGTTCTTGGGGATCAGTCTATCCAATCGACTATGGCCCCTTGGGAAATTGCAGGCGGAGCATATGGGGCTGCAAGGGGAATATTGAATTTATCAAATGTTGCAGTAAGGCATTTGTATCGTAATCAACTTAAAGGTATAAATAGCAGGATTGATAGCAATTTACCATTAAGAGAGCAAGGACTTCAATCTTATAAAATGCGGAACGATGCTAAAATAAAAGCACGTAGTCTTATGCTTGATAGAGCAACGGCAAATTCACTGCCTCCGGCAAAGACATTGAAGGAAATGGTTAGAAAAGAGTATTCGAAAGGAAACGTGGGGGATGATATGTGGCGCGGAATAGCTGGATCATCTAAGCGGTCCAATAAGAATATTGATTCTATTCTTGGTATTAATTAGATGAGCAATAAAAAAAGCATCTTAATTCATGAAAATAGTGAAGGCTTGTTAAAAGTGGAGGTTTTTGTGATTTCAGACTGGGATGGATTCGAAAAATTAATTAAATTCATGACAATCTATTATAATGTCGAAGTTTTGAAGAGGATTGATGGCCCAGATGCACGACGTTGGATATTAAGGCGGAATTCTGAATCAATGGAGCTGCATCATGACGACCCGTATGGGAATACGCTTATTGCATGCGATCTTGAAAGTAATGACCTAGTGAGATCAATTGGGTTAGATTTAAGGGAGAGGTTTGCGAATCAATGCGAATCAAGTCCCCTGTAAGTTTCGAATCACATCAATATGTCCCTTAATTTACTGTCCTTCGAAACTGGGCTAACTCAGTTTACTTATTTATTGCAATCGATGGAATCGATGGGGTCAGACTCGATTGATTTTAGGTGATTGAGCGAGTATTCTCTCTTCTGTTGTTTAAAGAGGGGGTGCTTATGGCTCGACAGCCCAGGTTAGTTTTACCCGGTCAACCACAGCATGTGATTCAGCGTGGCAATAATCGTGATGTTATCTTTGCATCGGAAGATGATTATCGTTTTTATCTGGAAAAGCTGGCAGATGCCTGCAACCGTTTTGATTGCGACCTTCATGCTTATGTTCTCATGACTAACCACGTTCATCTATTGATGACGCCTCAAAACTCACAAAGCATCAGTAAAGTGATGCAGTCAGTAGGTCGTTATTACGTTCAATACTTTAACCATCAATATAAACGGTCT
>JAJFLF010000315.1 GCA_021772845.1 Mariprofundus sp. | reverse complement strand
GCATATCTGTTCTGAGATTTTAATATTTCTGCACAGAGTGTTGAAAAGCCACCGCTGCTTAGTTGCTGCACGATTTCCAGGTTCCAACCGAAATAATTGTCTGGTTTATCTAAAATGGTTTGTTTCTGAGGACTGATTTTTTGTTTGTTGAACAGGGTGATAATAACAGCAAATAGCAGCAGAGTGGACAGTAAGAATATCACTGTTTTGTCGTTTAGTATCACTGTTGAACTGAAATCGAATAGCTGAAAATAGTAGGAGATAAAAAAGATGCTGATGGCGAGGATTGCGCACATCCACCATGATATTATGAACAGAGGCTTCTGCTGATTACTGTGTGTCATGATTTGTTCCAGCTGAATTAATTTCGCTCCTGCATTCAGACCTGCATCCTGTGCTCAATGAGTATAGACGATAAAATTCAATTCAGTGCAAATAGGAAGTAGGGGCTACTCCAGCTCGTTTAAATAAATTCTCTGTTCACGCTGTTCAGATGGATTTATGAGAACTGTGTTCAAGATTAATCGACAGCCTTTATGAAACGATATGATTTTACATCAAGGAAAAATGATGTGTTTTCCTGTAACGTAACATAAGCACCGGCTTTCAGATGAGTAGCTTTGTTCAGAACTTCTACATCTACCTGTTTATTATTGTCCAGACGGACAACTAACATTCCAACATGTTCCGTTTCAGCGTCCGGGTAGGTCGCATTTATAACAATACCATCTACATCCCGGGAATCACCAGGAATACTATACGCTGTGTATGAAGCGATAAGTGAGAGAAGGATTAGTACAACCCAATAATTTTCCTTGAGTTTTTCAATCAATATTTCGCGTTGTGCCTGTCTGATTCTTTTATTGAGATCGTTCAATGTAAGTTACCTGCATATCTTGAATGTATTAAACGAGAAGGAAATCCTCTTCGTTTTGTTAGCTGTAGTCTGCCCAGAATTCAGTTTGTGAGGTCATGTTGCCAATGCGTTCAATCAGACTATCTACTGCATCTTCGTTATCGGCAAAGTTTTTGCGATCGGTCTGCACAATCAAGAGTGGGGCTTCCTTATAGTGAAAGAAATACTGATCGTATGCGGTAATGATTTTTTGTAGATAATCCATGTTGAGCCCACGTTCCATTGATCTGTTGCGGCGACGAATGCGTTCCATGATGACATCCGGTTTGGATTGCAAGTAAATGACCAGATCAGGGCGATGCAGATCCACTTGAATCAAGCGAGCCACCTGATCATATAGAGCCAACTCTTCATCGGAGAGAGTTACGGTGGCAAAAATATGATCTTTGGCAAACAGATAGTCGCTGATGATGCCCTGACTAAACAGATCCTGCTGATTTAGTGATTGCCAGTGTTTGAGACGAGAAAACAGAAATGAGAGCTGAACGGATAGAGCATGGCGGGTTGGGTCCTGATAAAACAGTTCGATGAAAGGGTTGTCATCAACTTGCTCAAAAAATGTGCTGGAGCCAAGCTTGTCGGCCAGTTTCCTGGTCAGCGTTGTTTTGCCAACACCAATCGCGCCTTCAATGGCAATATGACATTGATTCAGAGGCCTCTCACGGATGCAGAAATCACTTGGTGTCACCATACTATTCCCTTTGGCAAAGCTGTTTCTCCTGTATCAAGCAGAGTCTGTAACAGTTGTATTGCTGTTCTGTTCAAGAGGGGATGTTGCCAGTTTGTATCAATATCGCAAAGAGGTTGTAATACAAACTGACGATGTTGCATCTGAGCATGGGGAATCGTTAGACGATCAGTAGTGATGCTCATGGAATTCATGGCAATAATGTCCAAATCCAGCGTGCGCGGCCCCCAGTGTTCAGCGCGAATGCGATGATGTCTGGTCTCAATATCTTGCAGCGCATCAAGTAGCTCCAGTGGCTCCAGAGTCGATTCAATAACGATAACAGCATTACAATAATCGGGTTGCCCGGCAGGGCCGATGGGTGGCGTACGGTAAAGCAGAGAGGAGCTGATGACTGATGTGTCATCAAGCTGATCAATATCAGATCGTGCGGAGCGGAAGTTGGATTCCACATCTCCAAGATTGCCACCGAAGGCGATGAAAATATTTTTTATGCGAGACTGGTTATTCATGGTAGGTGGATTATTCATGTAAGAGAAACCGCTCCCCCACGACGTGGATCACCACAGCCATGTGGTTGGCCTTTGGCATCAATGCTGATGGCATTTACACCACCAAAATAGACACTTTGCCTTTGCCAGGGGTTCAGATCCCAGCCCATCTGCATACATAGTTCTTTCTCACGATCAGTAAGGAAACCGGGCTCCAGATCAAGTCTGTTGCCTTCGTTGTGCAGGCGAGGGGCATGCACTGCACTCTCGATATGCTCGCCCAGTTTTAAGTGACGCGTAAGCACTTGTAAAATGGCTCCGCGCAGACGGTTGGAGCCACCGCTTCCAAGCACAACAGCAGGTTTGCCATGCTTCATAAATATAGAGGGGGCCATCATGGAGGAGAGGGTGAGGCCGGGTGGTGCGATATGAAAACCAAGCGGGTTAATGTCTTCTTCGCCCAACATATTGTTCAAATGAATACCGGTGCCGGGCACAACAATACCTGAGCCTTCACCATTGCTGCTGGTGAGGGATACGGCCATACCATCCTTATCGATGATGCTGATATGGGTCGTGCTTCCATGGCGATTAGAGCTTTCATCTTCATGTGAGTCTATCGGGTTTTTTAAGCGTTGAAGCATATGCTCACTGAACTGTTTGATGATCTCGGGGTTGAGCTGTTCGTCAGCAAGCCCCTGTTCATGCATACGTCTGTCCAGACCAATCTGATACGCGCTGTCGTGGCGAATACGACTAGCTGTGCGCAACACTTCAGCCATTAACAGTGGCCAGGGAATATTTTTCGTTTCATCAAGATCGAACACAGTCTCAAGTAACAGGGCCGCAAATGAGATCAACAGACCGCCAGATGATGGGGGTGGATTGCTTAATAGAGAACCACCAAATATGGCCGTGTTGAGTGGTTTGCGGGTGATCACCTGATCAGCCCTCATATCATCCATGTTAAGCAGGCCGTGGGGCAAGCATGCAGCTACAATATGGCGCCCTAAATCACCATGATACATCTCATCTATGCCTTCATGGCTAAGCATCTCAAGTGTGTTCGCCAGATCAGGGTTGCAAAAGTTTTCTCCTTCGCCCAGAAGTGTGCCGTTTGGAGCGTATAAGCTTTGACACTGCTCGGTGTTGGTGAGAATAGGTTGCAGCAGTGTGATGAAAGAGGCCTGCAATGCATTTAATTGCACTCCACTTCTGGCGGCATCAATGCCGGGAGCTAGCGCATCTTTGAGTGGTATCTTGCCGTGCTGGCGATGGGCTGCAAATAGCATGGCCAATAGGGGTGGGGTGCCTACCGATGCCGGGCCGATATGAAAAGTCTGTTTGGAGTCACCAAAATCTATCGGGATGGCTTGCAGAGCTTCGCTTGATGGCATGCCTGTGAACATGGATGAGGCCGCCAATGGCATGCGCGTGAAACCATCATAGAGGCGTGATTGTCCATTGCTATCAGCGACAAGCATAAAACCGCCGCCGCCGGGTGATGTCAGTACCGGCTCACTACAAAAAGAGGTGCATACAGCTGCAATCGCCGCATCAACAGCATTGCCGCCAGCTCTTAAAATACAGGCGCCTGCATCCGCCGTGGCAGCATGCCCGGCAACGACCATGCCTCTGTTATTAGCCATTGTTGTGTTGGATGATAAAACCTTTCTGTTTTAATTTACTGCGAATTGTTTTTAATAGTTTCTCAGCGTCAGTTTTTGTCGATTTTGGACCAATCCAGACAGCATGCAGGCCGCTCTTCTTGTTGGTTATTTTAACACTCCAGCCTTTCCGCTTGAGCTGATCAGCCATCCCCTGAGCACGGTTTTTCTCTTTAAATGCACCAAGTTGCACGTAAAACCCTTGTGTGACGGGAGATGATTTTTTGACTGCTTTGGCTACTTGTCTTTCCGCTCGTGTAACAGGTGTTGATTGTGTGATGGGTTTTATTTTGACGGGGT
>JAJFLF010000314.1 GCA_021772845.1 Mariprofundus sp. | reverse complement strand
AAGTGGGCTTACCATTCCAGCCATACTTTTTGAGATAAGAAGAAGTATAAAACTGTAACCAGTTGGCATCGTGTAGAAACACCCCGTAGGGCTCAGTCAAATAGAAGCGGACTGTGTAATCATCCACCTTCTCTACTCTCTCTAAGATGTTTCTGAGTTTACTGAAGGTGAAAGGATGACGCTTGAAATAAGACATATTGAGTAGCACTGAATCGGCGTTAAATGGGGAACCATCCTGGAAATGCACATCCCGCCGCAAGGTAAATTCCCACACCTTATCTTCAACATTGCTATGGCTGATCGCCAGATCATATTGCCATCCCTTTTCGCTTTCAGAAGGTCGCACCAGAGAAGCATTGATAGCATGAGAAATACCCAAATAAGGTAGATTGGGAAGAAACAGTTTGACGTGAGACCCTTTGCGAAACTGACCTTCAACTTCACCGGGCGCGGGGTCAGCGAAGAGACCAATATCCGGCGGCGCAGCGCATACAGTTTGCGCCGCGACAAATATCAAGCCCGCTAGTAAGAGTTTTATCATTCTCAGAACCTGACTCCTCTCATGACAAGCATAAATTATCCAACTCCTGTAATGCTTGTTCAAAATCATATTCATCAACAGCCTTTGACATTCGTTTCAAAGCGCTAGCATGAACAGATATACCCGACAGTTCATGCAGCTCATCAAGTACTTCTGATGCGGCAGTAGCATCATCTTCCAGCAGTAGCCTCAGCTTGCCCAGGAGCAAGTTGAACTGCTCTGTATCAAGTGATTCCGTCTCTACCGCCCCCCTGCCTTCACCATCAACACTCTTGAGTACTGAGAGCTCTGCTATCACTGGCGAGAGCGTGGCATCGACTGCATTTAAAAGCTGATCAATCTCTTTTGCCGAACGACCCTCCTTACAGGCAGCCTCCAGCTCATTCGCAGATTCCTGCACAGCTATTGCACTGATATTTCCAGCCACTCCTTTAAGGGTATGAGCACAACGGGTTGCTTCCTCGGCATCATCACTGGCCTGCGCTTCTCGGAACTGTTCAACAAAATTCGATTCAGTATCCCGGAATTTGATCAAAAGTTTGCGATAGAGTTTGTGTTTGCCCTGACAGATCGCCAGACCGGCTGCTGTATCAACGCCTTCCAGCTTAGGAATCTCCTCCTGAGCAGCAGACACATCCGTTGCCTCCGCTGCTTCAGAAAACGGTTTGGATGGCGTGATCCACTTGGCCATGGTGTTAAACATGACGTTGACATTGATGGGTTTGGCGATGTGCTCGTTCATACCTGCATCCATCACCTTCTCGCGATCACCAGCCATGGCATTGGCCGTCATGGCCAGTATGGGAAGATCTTTAAATCGATCCTGTTCGCGCAATTTTCGAGTAGCTGTATAGCCATCCATCACCGGCATCTGACAATCCATCAGCACGCCATCAAAACCTTCTCTGCCCAGAATATCCAGGGCTTCCAGACCGTTGTTGGCAACCTCAACTAAAACGCCATTGCCCGTCAGTAGCTCCATCGCCAGTTCCTGGTTGATTTCATTATCCTCTACCAGCAGGACTTTAGCACCTCTCAAATGCAGCATGGCTTCGCTGACCTCTTCCTGAATCGCGGCATGACGATCGGACGTGGGTTGCTGACCCATCGCCACCATAATCGCATCCAGCAGTGATGAGGGGGTGACCGGCTTGGTCAGGAAACCGGCAAGATTGATACCTTCAGCCGCTTCGTCGGCCTCATCACGACCATAGGCAGTAACCATGATCACTGTTGGAACATGAGTCAGTTTGCTGTCATTCTGAATCGCTTGTGTGGTTTCAATGCCATCCATATTCGGCATCTTCCAATCCATTAATACCAGATCATAGGCTTCACTATCATCCTCCTGTTCGAGCAGGGAGATAGCAGCTTCACCACTTCCAGCCTGGTCTACACGCAGGCCGAAACTGGCTAGTATGGAAGAGAGAATTTCACGTGCAGTGGCGTTATCATCAACGACCAGTACACGCAACGCTCCCAGTTCGCTGGCGATGGAACGCCTGGAGGTAATTGCTCCGTGTTGTAGTTCGAAACGGGCAGTGAAATAGAAGGTGCTGCCTATACCCTCCTCGCTCTCCACCCAAATTTCACCATTCATGAGTTGCGTTAGTTTTTTACTGATTGAGAGCCCCAGGCCGGTGCCGCCATATTTACGCGTCGTGGATGTGTCGGCCTGACTGAATGATTCAAATAGTTTATCCTGATCATTTGTCGACATGCCGATGCCGGTATCGCGAATGCTAAATTGTAACAGGGCATAATCGTCGCTTAGTTCAAGCGCCTTAACGCCTACCACAATTTCATCACTGGCCTCGGTGAATTTCACCGCATTGTTGCCCAGGTTAGTCAGCACCTGCCCCAGACGCAGCGAATCACCGATCAGCGCAGTCGGTAAACCCGACGGCAAATCGAACATCAGTTCCACACCTTTTTCTTCGGCCTTGAGGCCAACCAGATTGGCCAGATTATCCATCACATCTTCAAGACGAAACGGGGCTTGCTCCATGTCCAGTTTTCCAGCCTCAATCTTGGAAAAATCGAGGATATCGTTGATGATGCCCAGCAGAGACTCGGCGGAGCGATGCACCTTGCTCACATAGTTGCGTTGTTTTATATCCAGTTCGGTTTGCAGCGCCAGATACGACATACCGATGATGGCATTCATCGGGGTGCGAATCTCATGACTCATATTTGCCAGGAAATCCGACTTGGCCTTAACAGCATCTTCCGCACGAAGTTTTTCCTCCTGCAGGTGAATCACCCGTTTACGTTCAATCATGCTTTCGCGGAAGGTGATCGCGGCGCGGTAAATATCACCCACCTCGTCTTTACGATGGGTATCCGCTATCTCAACATCTACATTACCCTCGGCCAGCTCTTTAATCGTGTTAGCCATAGTGCGAATTGGGCGGGAGACATAATTCAGCATGAATATCGCCACTGCACCTCCAAAAAACAGGGTAATCAACGCCACAATAGCGGTGAACCAGATGGCATTGCGTATCGATTCCACCGCCTGGGGGCCCAGCTCGTCCTGCTTCTTCTTGATATCCAGTTTAATGTGCTCGATCTCGTTTGCCACACGTGGCCCAGTCTGATCCAGCTTGTTACGAATGATCTCATTACGGCTTGATATAGCCTCAAAAACCCTCCCAAAGGCATGACGATAGGCAGCCTGCTTCACCTTGACTTCACCGGCCAGCTTGAGTCGATGCGGGTTTTCCAGACGTTTAATCAATTGATCGAGATTGCCCTCCAGTGCGGTAAATTCGGTGGTAGCTCGGGTATAGGAGGCTTCATCGTTGGAGACCAGAAACCTTGTGGCGTAGACCCGTGCCAACAACAAGCTGCGCAGACTCATTCCGGCCCAGTAAGAGGCATCCGTATCCTTATCATTGAAGGCAGTGTCCATAATCTCGGTCAGCCCACGCCCCATCTGTGGGCCGCTCAGGTTGAGCACGTTTAGGACCAGCTCTTCGCGCACACTCTGCTTGGTAACCACCTGCTTGAAGTTGATAATGTAATCGTTTAGCGCCAGATCCATGCGTTCCATTTCATCGTGGTAATCATCACGAGTACTGATTTCCTGCGCTTCAGTAATGAGCTTTAATGTCTTGCGTGCACGATCATTGACCCCTTCAATACTTGCCTTGCTCGGGTCGATGATAAAGTTCTTGGCAAACAGGCGGGTGGTCAACATATTGGCCTGAATACGACCATCAGCATTGGTCTGTCGAGCCATGCTGCGGTAAGTGTTAAAGGTCTCTTCCGCCTCCATCAACGCCATTAATCCCACCGTAGAGAGTCCAAGCAATAAAACTATTATGAATCCCAGCGACAGTATCACCTTGCTGGAGATCGTTGATGGAAGTTTTATCATATAACTCTCCTTAATGATGCAGCTGAACTACCCTTCATAGATTCTCCTTTAAGAAGGCATTGGATAATTCTTCAAAAACAACCAATGCCTCTTCAAAGTCATACTCATCAATAGCCTTCGCCAGCGCTTTTAATACGCTGCGATGAGCCTCCAGGGCAAGGAATGAAATGCCGCCAAGAGCTGTGTTGGAGATAGTGAATCCGGACCATTTGCGAAAACTCGCGGGAGTATAGCGCAGTGAGTAGTCTTCAATACTTTCCCGAGCAACAAACTGATTATATTTTCGACGACTCGTCCCTTGGGTGGAAGAACTATTCATCTAAATACCCTGCTGCCGATCTTCCAAATCATCTAACTCTTGCAAAGCCTGTTCAAAATCATACTCATCTACAGCTTTCGACAACCGCCCTAAAACACTGGCATGTATAGCCATTCCCGGCATCCCGTCCAACTCTTCCAGTACTAATCCTGACTGGGCATCATCTTCCTCCAGCAACTCGCGAAGCTGGCATAGAAGTTCATTAACCCTTACCGGATCAACACTAGCCGTTGCTTCATTCTGACCACCCTGTTTCCGATCAATCTCTGCCAGAACTGCCACAACAGGTGAAAGCTCTGCATTCACTACTTCCAGTAGTGATTCAATCTCTTCTACTGGCTGTTTATCCTTGCAGGCTGCCTCCAAAGCAGCAGCTGCTGTCTGCACCTCTTTTGCACCAATATTGCCTGCCACGCCTTTTAATGTATGGGCTGCACGCTCCGGAGCAATAGGATCATCATCGGAAAGAGCAGCCCGGAACTGTGCTGCAAAATCCTGCTGGCTATCTCGGAATTTGGTTAACAATTTGCGGTACAATTTGGCATTATCCTGAGTTATAGCCATGCCAGCCTTAGTATCAATACCCGGCAGTTCAGGAATAGTTTCTGAAGCTTGCTCCTGTTTCTCCACCACTGCTTCCAGCTCAGTAACAGGGTTGGTTGGTGTGATCCATTTCGCCATTGTCGTGAACATATCCCGTACATTGATCGGTTTGGAGATGTGATCGTTCATGCCGGCATCTATCACCTTCTCCCGGTCACCGGACATTGCATTGGCTGTCATCGCCAGCACGGGCAATTCTTTGAAACGCTCCTGTTGGCGAATATTTCGTGTTGCTTCATAACCATCCATGACCGGCATCTGGCAATCCATCAACACACCATCGAAGACTTCCCTATCCAGCATATCCAGTGCCTCCTGCCCATCATTGGCCACTTCGACACTAATACCGTTGCTGGTTAACAGCTCCAGCGCCAGTTCCTGATTGATCTCATTATCCTCAACCAACAACACTCTGGCTCCGCGCAAATTCTTCGCGGCTTCAAGCTCATCTTCCACACGCCGGTGATCAACGCGCACCAATTCGTGGCCTAATGCCTCCAGAATCCCATCGAGAAGTGTTGAAGGAGCTACGGGTTTGGAAAGAACACTACCAAACGCCACCCCACCTGAGGCCTCATAAGCCTCTTCACGGCCGTAGGCGGTGACCATGATAACAGGTGGCGGTGAATCAAATCGCTGCTGGATCTGGCGTGTTGTTTCAACACCATCCATATTCGGCATGATCCAGTCCATGAGAACAAGATCGAATGGCTCAGCAGAGGACTCAAGCTGTTCCAGAGCAAGCTGGCCAGAGCTAAGCGACACTACTTCGAAATTAAATGATTCAAGAATATCCACCAGAATCTCACGTGCGGTAGCGTTATCATCTACCACCAGTATTCTGAGCCCCTCAAGTTCGGGTAGCTGTGGTTGAACTCTTCCACTCCACTCACCCGGAGTACGGCCAAAAGTAGCGGTGAACTGGAAAGTGCTGCCTTTACCCGCTTCACTTTCAACCCAGATCTCCCCGCCCATCAATTCCGTAAGGCGTTTGGAGATAGTAAGTCCCAGGCCAGTGCCACCATATTTGCGAGAGGTAGAGCTATCGGCCTGACTAAAGGCTTGAAACAACTTCGCCACCTGTTCCGGGGTCATGCCGA
>JAJFLF010000313.1 GCA_021772845.1 Mariprofundus sp. | reverse complement strand
TCATTAAACGCTTGCAAACTTCGCTTTGCTCACTCAAAGCAATAATCTGTTGATCATACAGAGCGACACGCTTATCCAGATTTACCAACTCTTCCCATAAACCATGAAGCAGCTCGCGAAACATCAGCGTTAACTCATTATCCGCATCGGCCAATATGTCAGGCAGTTGTGCATGTAAAGCACGCATACCTTTAGGAATCACCACCCCATATTCCATTAATAACCCACGGATCTGATTGCCTTGTGCAGTGCGACGGCGAACAACCTGTTCTCTTGCTCTGTGAATGCTTAGGATATCCTGCTGTTCAACACTTTTCAGTGGCACAAAGCGCATGTTTGGCCGCTGCACTGCTTCACATATCGCTTCGGCATCAGCCATGTCATTCTTGTTACTCTTCACATAGGGCTTCACAAACTGAGGGCTGATAAGACGAACGTCATGCCCCAGACCTTGGAACTTCCTGGCCCAATAATGAGAACCGCCACATGCTTCCATCGCTACCAGACAAGGTGCCTGTTTGGCCATAAATTCAGCAAGCTTACTGCGACTTAATCGCTTACGAACAAGTATCTTGCCTTGATCATCTACGCCATGCAGGTGAAAAACACTCTTCGCCAAATCAATACCAATTGTTTTAATCGCTTTACTGTTGCTATAATTTCTCATGGTTCGTTTCGCTCCTTGGTAAATAGTTGTCCTACCGGACTATCCTATTTTGGCACATTGCGATGCCTTATGGGAGCGGAACGGACCATCCCATTAGTTTACTTCTTTATTTTCTGACACTCGCGATGTTGTTTCAGATAGATCGTTTCGGACATGCTGATAGATAGTGATAGTATGACGGATGAGTATAAACGTGAAAATGCAGTTACCGGGGCTGGGTGTGACCTCCAAGGATTCAGGCCTGATGCGAGTACAGCGGCAAGGGCTGGAGGCGAGGCATCGTGATAGCCTGGCACGCTTTGGTTATTCACCAGAAGCACTATTCTGGAGTACGCGCGGAGTGCAGAAGGCACGTTTCAAAGCACTTGCCGGGATAGGTGTTACTAGAGGGGATTCGCTGTTAGATGTGGGTTGTGGTTTCGGCGATCTGGATAGTTGGCTGTGCAGCCAGAAAAAAACTGTTCAATATACCGGAATTGATATTTCCCCCGACATTCTGAATCGGGCTGGTGAGATGACGCCGGATCGCAATCTGCAGTGTGGTGAGCTGTTTGATTTTCAATGGGCGGATAGCTCTTTCGATTGGGTTCTTCTCTCAGGTACGCTTAACTGGAATCTCTATGATCATGGTGATTATGCCAGACGCAGTATTACCCGAATGTTTGCACTAGCGCGTAAAGGGGTAGCTTTTAATTTGCTCGACGAACGCTTTCTCAACCCACTCTACCTTGAAGGGCTGGTGGCCTATGATGTGCAAACCATGCTGGCCTTTTGTAAGACTGTCACCACGAACTGCGAGCTGATAGAAGGTTATCTCGACAATGATTTCACGATCTTTATGAAGAAATAGGCTGAGAGTTCACGCACATCATTTTTCTCTTCCTCTCTGTTTACAGGTGCCTAACCTGGCGTTTGTTGTGGCCGGTAGCGCCAACCTGTTTGAGTTCGGGTTTGCCGTGGGCGAAGGGTTTGAGGAAGTTCGGCATTTTACGGCCACCAAGCTTCATGATGTCGTGGATTAAGATTTCTGCTGTGTCCTGCTTATCGTAGTCGAGCTCTGTAGTTAAATAGTTAAATAACAGCTGTGCAAGGCGCTCCAGAGAGATTTTCCAGGTGCTTTGGGTCTCTGTATACACCCATAGCGAAAAGGCATGGAACTGCTCGAACACATCACCAGCAGGCCAGAGTAGGGCAACGCCATCTTTGAAGTTGCCGCTGTTGTAATAGAGATTCCAGAAACGGGCTAAGCGTTTCATCTGCTGAATATCGTTAAAGCTCAGGTTACTGTTTTTCAGAATATCGTAGGGCGGTTTGTCGGAATAGACCATGCTGAACGCTGCATCGTGTCTATGCAGGCTGGTACCGGAGAGTTTTTTCAGGATACCAATCTGAATTTCCGATGCTGACATGGCGTAGAGCTTGTTCAGGCTCTCTCCAAAACTTGCCAGTGATTCACCGGGCAGGCCGACAATCAGATCCAGATGCATATGGGCTGACGTTTCCTGCTCCAGAAAACGGATGTTCTCTTTGATCTTCTCCATTTTTAGATTGCGATGGATACGATCTGCTACTTCCATATTTAGAGTTTGAATGCCGATCTCCAGTTGAAGTGATGCCGCAGGGAATCGTTTTATGCGCTCTTTCAGGGCATCCGGGAAGTGATCAGGAATCACCTCGAAATGCACAAAGTAGGGTGGTTCTTTGGCGAGAAAGAAGTCGAGCAGAAGGGAAGCAATCTTCACATTAAGATTAAAGGTGCGGTCGATGAATTTGAAGCTGCGTACACCACGATCCCATAGTTTCTGCATTGCATCCAATAGCACAGCCGTATCAATATTACGCACCTTCTTATCAATAGATGAGAGACAGAACTCACATAGGAAGGGGCAACCGCGCGACGCTTCGATATAGATGTAGCGGTTGGCGACATCTTCATCGCTGTAATAGTCATAAGGCAGAGTTATCTGCTCGAGATCAGCCATGGTGGCCTGAATCATACGTTGTGTTGGTGGCAGGCCACCCAAGACTGCTTTGCTCAGGTTATAAAAGGCCGTGTCGCCTTCACCCTGAACGATGTAATCAGCAGCATCGAAGTTTAACCGGACAGGGCTGTGACTTACTTCAGGGCCACCCAATACGATGATGGTATCGGCTGATACCTGTTTAATCAGCTTAACCAACTCCATGCACTGTTCTGCATTCCAGATATAGACACCGATACCGATGATGGCCGGTGTTTCACTGAGCAGCTTTTCAGCAATATCCGGGATGTTGTCATTGATGGTGAATTCACGAATGGCCGTTGAATCCTGCAACTCGCCCATATTGGTAAAGAGATAGCGCAGGCCAATGGAGCTATGCGTATAACGCGCATTGAGCGTGGTCAGTAATATGCTTTTCGATGAATGAACCATGCGCGGCAGGATACGTTGTTTGTTACGTGATTACGAAGTCCAGTGTGAAGAAGGCACAGCAAATAACAAAAACTATTGTTTAATCGGTCACGCGGCTCTGATGACCATGTTGGCACATAGTATGCTAAATCAGTAACCATGCCCTACAGAGAACCATCTTATCAGAATGGCTCCATTCACCGTTGGAGTACCAGTCGTTATTGTTTGACGACCTTTTTCCCTATTTCGTTGCTGATTATTGCCTTTGCTTATGCCATCTATGCGGTTGAGAGCAAAAACCGTATAGAACTGCTGATTGAGCAGAATAGAAGCATGATCGAACTGCAGCGCGAGGCGATCACACAGGATTTTAACCATATTATTTCCGATGCTCTCTATCTGGCTAATGAGGGCGAGTTGAAAGATGCCTTTGATGGGGGAGGCGATCCAGACGCACTGGGTCAAGCCACTAGTGAGTTACAGACCTTTTCGCGGTTGAAGAAAATCTACGATCAGATCCGCTTTATTGATATCGCTGGTATGGAACGCATCCGCGTCAACTTTGATGGAACAACGGCCTCTATCGTGTCAAAAGAGCAACTGCAATCCAAACGAAACCGCTACTACTTCACTGAAGCAATGAAACTCAAGCATGGAGAGGTATACATCTCCCCACTTGATCTCAATATCGAACAAGGCGAGATCGAAGTCCCGCACAAATCGATGATCCGCATCGCCTCGCCGGTAACAGGCAACAGTGGCCAGCGCCTTGGAGTGCTGGTCGTCAACTACTTAGGTGAGCAGATGCTCGACCACTTTATTCGGATTCATGCAGAGAAACCCGAACTCGCCCATTTGGTGAACAGTGATGGTTTCTGGTTGCACAGCAATCCCCATGGGCTTGAGTGGGGATTCATGTTTGAAGAGAAAAAGGATGCCCGCTTTCAGCGTGATCATGCACAGGCGTGGCCGGAAATCCTCTCCAAGGATCGGGGACACATTGAGAATGAGCAGGGTATCTACTGTTTTTCGAGTGTTCACCCCTTGGAAAAAGCCCTGGCCGTTTTCCAGCCACAGCACGATTCGCATAAGATAAACTGGAAAATAATCGCCTTTAACTCGGTTGATGGTCTCAATGCCATGCTTGCTGATACAAGGAGTACCATCTCCATGTGGACATCACTGGCACTGTTGATGGCTCTATTTCTCTCATGGCTGCTTGCCAGGGCTATTGTCAGCAGCAAGAGGGCAGAAGCCTTTGCCCACAGAGCAGAACTACGCATACACGAAGCGGTACGCATAGCCCTTGATGCTGTTATCACCATTGATCATGAAGATAAGATTATTGAGATCAACAAGAGTGCCGAAGATATCTTTGGTTTCAGCAGGGATGAGATGCTGGGCAAGCAACTTTCAGATACCCTTATTCCTCCGCAGTTTCGCGACATGCACAGGCAAGGTATGGCCCGCTTTCTTGAGTATGGATCTGGCCCAATGCTTGGTAAACGGTTCGAAATCACAGCCATGCACAAAGATGGTCATGAACTCCCTATTGAGCTCTCAATCACCCCAATTGTGACCGAAGAGAAGCCGGTATTCACCGCTTTTATTCGTGATCTGACAGAAAAGAAACAGAGCGAAGAGAAGATTCACACGCTTTCACAGGCGATTGAGCAGGCGGGTGAGTCGATCATTATCACCGACTTAAACGGTACGATTGAATATGCAAATCCCACCTTCTGTTCGGTTACAGGTTACAGTTATGAAGAAGTGGTCGGCAAGAATCCGAGAATTCTGAACAGTGGTCAACAGAATCGGAGTTTTTATCGGGAGATGTGGAAAACGATTAAAAAGGGTGAAACTTGGCAGGGAAGAATTGTCGATAAGCGAAAGGATGGCAGCAGCTATCCAGCTATTTTGACTATCTCGCCGATCATCAATGATCAGCGTGAAATCACCCATTTTATCGGTCTGCAGCAGAACTTGCAGGAATATGAGGAGCTGGAAGAGCGTTTCCATCAGTCGCAGAAGATGGAGGCACTTGGTACGTTGGTTGGAGGTATCGCCCACGACTTTAACAACACGCTGGCAGGTATTACTGGTAACCTGTTCCTGATCAAGAAGGGGGTTTCCGAACAACCGGATATCCTTAAAAAGGTTGAAACCATTGAATCACTATCCTTCAGGGCATCAGATATGATCAAGCAGCTGATGGCCTTTTCTCGCCCCACTGTCACCAAAATGGAGCAGCTCTATCTCTCCTCCTTTGTCAAAGAAACGATCAAACTGCATGAGGTGTCCATTCCCGAGAGTGTCCAGCTGAGTTATAATATCAGTAACGAATCGTTGTATGTTCAAGCCGACGTTAACCAGCTGCAGCAGATGATGATCAACCTCGTCAATAATGCACGCGATGCCCTGGAGGGAACCAGAAAAGCTGCGATTCGAATCGCACTGAAGCGATTTATCGCCGATGGCCCGTTTCTTGAACGTCACCCGGAAGCGGGTTCAGTGGAGTTTGCTCAGATCACTGTGAGTGACAACGGACCAGGTATTACGGCGGAAGATATCGAACATATCTTCGAACCCTTTTTTACAACCAAAGAAGTGGGTAAAGGAACCGGGCTTGGCCTCTCCATGGTGTATGGTGCTGTGAAGTCCCATAAAGGCATTATCGAAGCTGGCCTGAACAAACCAAATGGCGCTCGCTTTGATATTTATATTCCTCTGCTGAAGAGAGAAGAGGACGAGCAGCAACTAACGGGTGAGCATGCTGCGATGATCGTAGAAGGTAATGGAGAGACAATCCTGCTGGTTGATGATGATGAATCGTTAATCAATACGGTGAGTGAGATACTTGAAGATCTTAACTACAGGGTTCTTACAGCCAATAATGGTGAAAAAGCTGTTGAAACCTTTCTTGTCCACCACCATGAGATTGAACTACTGATTCTCGACGTCGTGATGCCAAAAATGGGTGGCTATGATGCACTGCCCGAGATGCGTAAAGTCCACCCTGCTATCAAATGCATTTTCACAACCGGTTACGACAGGATGAAAGTGCTGCAAAATCAGGGTGTCAGCGATATGGAGACGGTACTTGCCAAACCTTATGAGGTTGCTGAACTCAGTTACCTGATCCATGAAAAGCTGGAGCGCTGATTACATCGACTACCACGCGTTTACTGCACATGTTGTAAGGAAGTCTGTTCTCTGACTATCGATATAGACCAGAGCGGGCCCACCATTCGATTTTAGATAACTGAGGTAAGCGAGCAGGTCGCATTCGAGCTGGTAATCGCTATCCATCTCTTTCAGTCGCTGGTGTAATCACGAGTTAACGAGAGAAGGATGATCTGTAATCTATTGATGCTGTTTGAGTTCCTTTAAAAAGGCTTCGCCATAGCGCTTGAATTTGACGGCACCAATACCGGATATTTCAAGCATTTGGTCTTCGTTACTGGGTTTATTCATAGCCATCTCCACCAGTGTTTTATCCGGGAATATCACATAGGGCGGCACATTCTGATCTTTGGCTAACTCACTGCGCAGTAGGCGCAGCTGTTCGAATAGATCCTGATCATGCGTTGAAAGGTTCAGGTCTATTTTGCGTTTTGATCTGCTACTTTTTGATCGGATTACTTTCGAAGCTTTGTTCAGTTCTCGTAACATCACCGTGTGCGGTGTCTTACTGCGTTTGAGCAACGGCCACGCTTTTTCTGTTAGTTTTAAAACACCATAACCTTCTACATCGGTGGTCAGATATCCGTGCGCAACCAGTTGGCGAAAGATACCGCGCCATTCCGGGCTAGAGTGCTCTGTACCTATATTGAAGGTGCTCAGTTGATCATGACTATTGGCTTTGATGCGCTCATCATCTTTACCAAGCAGGATATCTATAATGTACTGCGTGCCGAACCGTTCCTGGGTGCGATAGATACAGGAGAGTATCTTCTGCGTAGCAATGGTGGCATCCCATGTCTCCGGCGGATTGATGCAGTTATCACAATTGCCGCAAGACTCTGCCAGTTCTTCGCCAAAATAGCTTAATACGGCTTGTCGTCTGCAGCTGGTGAGCTCGCACAGGCCCAGCATGGCGTCGGTCTTTTGCAACATCATACGTTTAAACAGTTCATCAGCATCACTGTTTTGTGTAAACAAGCGCAGATTGATTACATCTTTCAGACCATAATTCATCCAGGCATTCGATGGTAGTCCATCACGGCCGGCACGACCTGTCTCCTGGTAATAGGATTCGATATTTTTGGGGAGATTCAAATGCGCAACAAAACGTACGTCGGGTTTGTCGATGCCCATGCCAAACGCAATGGTGGCAACAATAATAAGGCCATCCTCGCGCAGAAATCGTTGTTGATTATTCTGACGGATATCCTGAGTCAAACCTGCATGATAGGGCAGGGCGGCACGGCCCTTTTTGTTGAGCCATTCCGCTGTGGTATCGACATTTTTTCGACTCAAACAGTAGACGATACCTGCATCGTTCGGGTGGTTTTGTTGTAGGAACTTCCATAGTTCATCACGTCCACTGCCTACATCGTTAATCGCATAGTGAATGTTTGGTCGATCAAAGCTGTTGATGAAGACGCGCGCCTGCTGCAGCGCTAACTGTTCAATGATCTCGTTACGGGTACGCTGGTCAGCTGTTGCAGTGAGTGCGATGCGCGGCACGTGGGGATAGCGCTCATGCAACATGGAAAGTTGCTGATACTCCTTGCGGAAATCGTGACCCCATTGCGCCACACAGTGCGCTTCATCAATAGCAAAGAGAGCGATATCGCACTGGTCGATGAGGTTAAGTGTATATTCATTAAGTAGTCGTTCAGGAGCCATATAGATGAGATCATATGCACCATTTCTGAATTGCTCTTCAATCAAACGCTGTTCACCAATTTTGAGGGTAGAATTCAGAAAGGCGGCCTTGATACCGAGCTGCATCAGGGCATCGACCTGATCCTGCATGAGTGCAATCAGGGGAGAAACTACGATGGCTGTACCAGGACGAATCAGTGCGGGCAGCTGATAACAGATCGATTTACCACCGCCGGTTGGCATCAGCGTGAGTACATCCTGACCATTGATGATGGCTTCGATAATATCGGCCTGATGATGGCGGAAGGCATCATAACCAAAAGTGGTTTTTAAAATGTGTTGGGCTTGTTCCATGTTCTGCTGCATCAAGCGAGTATCTATGAACAGCTATGGGCTGTCACTTGCAGCACGTTGATGTGTTTCTGGACTATAAACAAAAACGGCCACCTGCCTGAGCAGATGACCGTTGATTTTAGCAGTGCGTTGCCGAAGTATTAAAAGTTATATGCGAATGTAGTTGTGAAGCCATTTACATCCATACCATTAAATGATCCTGCAACTGAGTTTTTTGTTGCAACATCAGCATTGGTTGAATAACGCACCCACTCCATGCCAACAGTGAATTTATCATTGAAGCGATAAGAACCACCAACGCCGAAACTCAGGCTTGTGTTGTTTGATGTGGCTTCAACAATAGAGTTAAGTGGGGTAATAGCAGTTTGAATGTTGGTGACACCCACCAGACCGTATAGTTCGAGACCTTCAGCAACTTCTATTTTAGGCTTGGCAAAAGCAGAAACGAACCAGTTTACTTTAAATGTTTCAGTTAAAGGACCAAGCTCTTCACGTTCATGAACGCCTGTTAAACCGGCGCGGAATTCTGTGGCGAAATATTCATGTAGATTTGCGCCCACAAAACCGAAACCACCGATTGTCGATTTTTTGTTTTCGCCTGGATCCATTTCAAAGAGACCCACACCAATACCCGCGTAAGGTTCAATTTCAATAGCCTGAGCTGTGTTGGCTTGTGCTAACAATAGGGCTGTGCTCATAAATAGTACTTTTTTCATGGTGATCCTCCAAAAATTTCAGGCATTATGTGTGTGCTGGACATAAGTTCAAACGTAAATTTCTGATGGTTGTTATAAGTTTTTATTATGAATGTGAGACGTTTGATTTTTTCATCCAAGTCACTGTGATAGTGCAAAGGAGCGTGTGTTATTTATCCTTGAATATAGCACAAACACTGTCGCGCCTTTGTAAGCCGAGATACGTTTGAAACTCTGGCTAGTTGTAGTCTGAGTTTGTTACTTCCGAATGCCAACCCAGATAGTGTGTCTGTTGTTGGCCTGATTTTTATGCGCACGTACGCGTTTCTCTTCCACCTTAAATCCGACTTTTCTCATGCGTTGGGTGAATGCCGGATCAGAAAATCCTGACCAGACTGTGAGTACACCACCAGCTTTGAGCGCATCATAAGCATTATTTAGGCCACGCAGGCCATACAGGGAGTCGTTGTCATCAATTGTGAACGCATCAGGACCATTATCGACATCCAGCATGATGGCATCGAAACCGCTTTTATGATCAGACATGATTTTCCCCACATCACCTTCAATCACCTGAACGCGTTCATCTTCTAACGGGCATCCAGCCACTATACCGAGATATTCATAGTTCCAGCGCACTACCGCAGGCATCAATTCAGCAACCGATACTTTTGCGCACTTATTGGTGTGGGAAAGCGCTGCAGCCAGCGTAAACCCCATGCCAAGGCCTCCAACTAATACGTGAGCATTTTTACGTTTTGCGATGGGTTTGCAGGCAAGTTCTGCCAACACATCTTCCGAGTGGTGCATGCGACTATTCATCAGGTCGCCGGCCTGATCGACACGGATCGAAAAATCCATGCCGCGCTGATATAGCCTCAGAGTGGCTCCATGTTCTGTGGCTGTGTCGAGTAGTCTAAATGGAATCATGTCGGACAGTGTCCATGCGTCAGGGAACTACGCAAGTTTACTGATCCATCTATGGTGTTGTCGCATCGGAATATTCCGACTATGCTTTAACGGCGCTTAGGAGGTTACATGTTAGAGTCGTTAGGTTTGGTAGTTTGGGATGTGTGGTTGTTGATTGCCTGTGTGATTGCAGTTGTCGAACTGGTATTGGTTGGTTACTATTATCTGTTGGCTGTGGCTGCTGGTG
>JAJFLF010000312.1 GCA_021772845.1 Mariprofundus sp. | reverse complement strand
AAACTTCAAAACTAACTCTACCTGGTCAAAAAAAACCCCCCCTACACGTGTGGGGGCGCCGCCGCACCAAAGATAAGGGGAGGGTAAGGTGCGGCACGAGATCTGTTACGTATAAGTAGATAGATGATAAATGCGAATTTGTCAATGTTATATCATTACTGATACGCTCTGCTTATGTTAGATGTGTTGTGCGTGGGGCATGCTTCATACGATATTTCGATGGGGGTTAGCCATCATCCCGAAGCGAACGAGAAGTCTGTAGCTGATACGATGCAGTTATCAGGCGGTGGCCCAGCGGCCAATGCGGCGGTGTGCGTGTCGCGTTTGGGTGGAGCGGCTGGATTCTGTGGTTATTTAGGGCGTGATTTCTTTGGCGAGGTGCATTTGCGGGAGTTTATCTGCGAAGGGGTGGATGTTTCTAAGCTGAAACGTGGTGATCATGCGACACCGGTGTCGCAGGTCTTGTCCAAACCGGATGGCCGTAGGTCTGTAGTAAACTTTAAAGGTGATACAGTTCATTTGGGAGTGGATGCCGTGCGTGTCTCTGAATCCCCTAAAGTGATGCTATTTGATGGCCATGAACCTCTATTATCCCAGTCACTCTGCCGATGGGCAAATGAGAGAGGGATTATCACCGTACTTGATGCGGGTTCTCTACATCAAGGCACTAAAGCGTTAGCCGGTGAAGTCGATTACTTGGTGGCTTCAGAAAAGTTCGCCCGTCATTACTGTGATACGGAAGATCTGGATAGTGCTCTACGATCCTTGTCGACACTTTACGAGCATGTGGTGATCACTCAGGGCGCCGCAGGGTTGATTTGGAGCTGTAATGGGGAGTCAGGTGAGATGGATGCGTTCAAAGTCGATGCTGTCGACTCTACAGGCGCAGGTGATGTTTTTCATGGTGCGTTTGCTCTGGCCTTGGCGCGTGAAATGACGTGGCCTGATCTGCTTCGTTTTGCTTCTGCTGCCGGCGCGCTGGCCTGTACAAAGCAGGGCGCGCGTTGCGGTATGCCTGATCGTGCTGCTATGGATAGTTTGTTGGAGCAATCACATGCATAAAATTCTGATCAGTGCCTGTCTGCTGGGGCAGAACGTACGTTATGATGGTGATAACAGCTTATGCAGTTCAGAGATCTTGCATGGGTGGAAAATGCAAGGCCGTTTAGTCTCTTTATGCCCTGAGGTAGCCGGTGGTTTGCTAATCCCACGGCCTCCTGCTGAAATCGAAGCAGGTGATGCAGAATCAGTGATTAAAGGTGAGAGCGCTATTCGACGCAAAGATGGCACTGATGTCACCGATGCTTTCATGGCTGGTGCAGAAATGGCGTTGGCTCTCTGTATTCAACACGATATTCGCATTGCAATCCTGAAAGAGGGCAGCCCCTCCTGTGGTGTAACTCAACTCAATGATGGCAGTTTCTCAGCCACAAAAATCGCAGGGCAGGGTGTGACTGCGCGTTTGTTGGCCCATCATGGCATAGCGGTGTTCAGCGAATGCCAACTAAGCGAAGCGGAAGTACAATTGGCGGCATTGTCGAGTTTTTAGTTTATACTCTGCATCGCGCCATGCCATAACCGTGGCGGTATTTTTTAACTATTAATCAAGGTTTTCTTGCAGCATTTAAGTTATCCAAGGCAGCAAAGAACTCGGGTGTCATGAAAGGTTTGCGAAGGTGTTTCATCAGCAGAGCATCCGTGCCCAGATGCTGTTCCAGATCATCTGCATAGCCGGTTAATAGCAGGGTGAATGGCCGGAAGTCATAGCCCAACATTGCAACCTGACGCAGAAATTCAGCCCCATCCATCACGGGCATTCGCACGTCGAGCAATACCAGATCAGGTTTACCATTCTCCTTAACCCAAGCCAATGCTTCAGCACCATTGCATAATTTTACAATAGTCATTTCCAGATCATTGTCTTCTAACCATATCTCAAGCATTGGTTCCAATACATCATGTACTTTTTCGTTATCATCAACTGTTAAGATTGTTTTTAACATTTTATGCTTTATCTCCTGAAGGAATCCATATGCTAAAGGTTGCTCCTTGTCCCGGAGCACTAACGACGTTCATTAATCCTCCATGATCCTGAACGATGCCATAACAGATCGAGAGCCCTAATCCAGTACCTTCACCCACTGCTTTGGTTGAATAGAAAGGTTCAAAGATACGTTGCTGTATCTCTTCATTCATTCCGGGTCCATTATCTTTAACCTTGATGATGATACCATCAACACCATTGCGTCTTTCACTCTTGCTGCTTACCTCTAAAATTCCACCTTTATCCAATATATATTTAGCGTTGGTTACCAAATTCAACACAACTTGCTGAATTTGGCGATGTGCCGCTAATACCGATGGTAATTCTTCCTGCAGATCCTGCACCAGCGTAATATCAGCATGCTCCAGCTCTTTTTTGTACATGTTGAGAACAAATCGAATATCCTCATTCACATCATCTAACTGTTTTTCATTGAGCTCACTGCGTGAAAAACGCAACAGGCCTTCAACAATAGCACGTGCTTGCTCCATACCTGAAATGGCTTGATTGAGAAAGTGTGCTCGCTTATCACTGTCCAGGTCAGGCTTTGTCTTCAGGATACTGAGCATTCCCATAGGAGCTGTAAGCGCATTATTGAGCTCATGGGCTGTACCTGCTGCGAGCTCGCCAAGGCTTTCCATCTTCTGTAGTTGAGAAACCTGTTCGCTCAACTTTTTCTTTTCCTCTTCCAATGCCAATTCGCGAGCCAAATGGTCTTTTTCACCAATCAATGATTGTCGTTTGGCCATCTGACGTAAGGTCACAACCGCACCAATTAATACCACCACGAGAAAGGCAATGCCCAGCATGTAGATGCGATTGGTTTTTTCGTATACCAATCCTGCAACTGCTGAATCATCGTAGGCCAGATTCACAGTGATTTTATGCGGGCCAACTTTGCTTCGTGCGCTGGCAATAGAAAAGCCTGTGCCGCCGAGCTTCGCACGATGAATACCTGGCTCAAGCACCGTAGAAGGAAAAGCTTTCAAGAGGTCTTTTGCCAATTTACTTTTAATGGATTCAACTACATTGTCAGGCGCATTGCGGGGCAGCACTGAGTGATAAAGCACTTCACCTGACTTTTCATCAATAATCCAATGCATAATACCACTGGATTTCAGACGACCCAGCTCACTTGCAATCGTGCGGTCAAAATCAATCTGGGCCATGATTACGCCAGACAGTTTACCATCAGGACTCTGCTTATCTTCATCTAAAATGATTTTTTTGTAGATCGCGTTTGCAACCCGCATTTTCAGGCTATCACCATCGTGAATCCAGTCAGAGAAATAGAGAGCCCCCGTCTCCTTTGAGGTTTTAAAAAAGGGACTTTCAGACTGATTGCCTTTGTATGGGAAGCGCATCGATTCGGGATAAACAGTGAAGAGATCGCCATTGGCATCAAAGAGTACGAAACCATCCACGCGTGGTGCGGCAATGGTATTCACTTTCTCCATATCACGTGACGCGTTACGCATCTCCTGACGCTGCATGCCAGGGAACTGTCCAAGCAAACGCACATTTTCTGCCACATCGTTATCAATATGAAAGCCCACACGGGAACTGGCAATGTCCACCACAGTAAGGTTTTGTTGGTCAAATGCCGTACGCAGATCACCTTCAAGACCAACCGCCAGATCTCTCGACATGTTATAAAAAGAGAACGTGATAATACCAATGATTGCAAGGCCACCAAAAAGTTGCATGGGGGATAATTGATTCAACATGCCACTTAATGTGGTTTTTATGTTTGAATGGGAAACAGCCATGTATTACCCTCCATGGTAAAAAGCTAAGACATAACTATGTTTGAAACACCCAATAAAACAAGTGATTTCAAATACTGCGAGTAATTCTTTGTTGGTGCTAATTAAAGAAAACGCTAAGTTTGAGTGGGACTTTCTTAAGGGCAAATGCTCTGTTCTGGCCGGGAATCGTCATGCATGAAGGTCAGCAACAGAACGGAGGTGTTAGGTGGCAAATCGAAGCAATGGGCTGAATGAAGAACTTTATGATTACCTGTTGAGTATGGGCTTGCGGGAACCTGATGTGCTGCAGCGATTGCGATTGGCAACGGAGAAGGAAAAATTGTCCATCATGCGCTCGGCGCCTGAGCAGGGGCAGTTTATGGCGATGCTGATCAAGCTGATGGGGGCCAAGCGTGTTCTCGAGCTTGGTACCTATACGGGCTATGCCACATTGTGGATGGCGCAGGCAATACCTGATGATGGGGAAATCATCACCTGTGATCTGTCTGATGAATGGACGTCGGTGGGGGCTTCATTTTGGTCTGAGGCAGGAGTGCGTGATAAGATCAGCTTGCATCTGCGACCTGCTATTGAGACATTGCAGCTTTTGATTACTGATGGACAAGTCGAAACATTTGATTTTGTTTTTATTGATGCAGATAAAAAAAATTATGGCGCTTATTTTGAGGCTAGTCTGAAACTGCTACGAAGCGGTGGTCTGATGGTGATCGATAATGTGCTTTGGGGTGGCAGTGTGATTGATGCCGGTAACCGAGAGGCCAGTACTGTCGCGATCAGGGCATTTAACAGGGCATTAAAGAATGATTCACGTATTGATATTAATATGCTGCCTGTTGCTGATGGCATTACGCTGGTGATGAAGAAATAGCTATACTGTGGGAATAGTGCACCGCATGGGGTGAAAAGCATGACTATTCGGAAATGCTGGTGATGACAGCATGTGCTTTTGAATATGGAGGTAATAATGACTGATGATAATCGAAAAACGAATCCGTTTTTTCTGGCTATTCTTTTGATCCTAGGTCTATTTTGTGCCTCATCTGCCTGGGCTGGCCCCACTGCTTCGCAGGACTTTGATGCCAATGGCGATGGCCAGGTCACCTTTGAAGAGATGATGAAAAAGGTGGAGAGATCAGCCCGCAAGGCATTCGATGGCATGGATCGAAACAACGATGGCGTGCTCTCCAAGAAAGATTTCAATGATG
>JAJFLF010000311.1 GCA_021772845.1 Mariprofundus sp. | reverse complement strand
ACCGTGGTGTTTTGCCATGTCAGTTTGTTCAGATTGTCTTTGCGCAAATAGATGTTGAAACTCAGTTGATTGAAACCGGGTACGGTGAGGTCGGTACCAAGGCCAATCATTTCGGCGTGAAAACCTTCGCCATCGCGATTGAGTTGTGCGGCCAGGAAAAAATCCTTGAAGAGCGCAGATGAAAGATCCTGGTCGGAGAGAGCAGCAATACTTAAGCGAGGGGCCCATTCTGAATAGATGCGCGATTGATTGCCGGATGGTGCGCCTGTGAAGTCAAGAAAGCTGCCGGAAAGAAAATCGACAAAGAAATAATTGTCCCCATAGCTCCATGTGCTGAAGTGCTCCAGTGTTAACGTATTCATGCTGCCATTGGTGGTGTTGTTGCCGTAAAAATTATCATCGAACTGGTTGCCATAGAGCAGTTGCACATTGGTGCTTGAAAATGCGTAGGCCGGCGCCAGTGAGAGCATGTTTAAAAGGATTGTTGCAGGGAGTATGAATAGCATGGCGCGCAAACGCAGCATGCAATCTGCAGGATATGCTTGATGAGGCATTGCCATTTTATTGGCGATTCCAGGTGTGTGTTGTCAATTTATGTTCTGCAAATATCACTTCCATAGTAATACTCCAGTGCTTCTTTCTATTTATGACTATTACATACTAACTGATGGCAGGCGTTAAAACATCCATTAATATCATTACTATTAGAAGCATTAAGAGTGCCAGTTCCGCATTGTATGTTGAAGATTATACTTGACTAAAATGGTCGGGTTAATAATATCCGACTTTTTTACAAGGGTATTATGCGCCCGCGGAGGTACAGATGCGATTAACAAGTAAAGGCCGTTATGCGGTTTCAGCTATGGTTGATTTGAACAATCAAAAAGATAAGGGGCCGGTGACACTGTCCGCTATTTCAGAGCGACAGTTTATTTCACTCTCATATCTTGAGCAGCTGTTTCGTCGCTTGCGCGAAAATGATCTGGTTACCTCTGTGCGCGGACCCGGTGGTGGTTATCTGTTGGCCAAAGATGCGGCAGATATTTCAGTCGCAGAGATTATTCGTGCGGTGAATGAGCCCGTGCGGACGACAATGTGTGAAAACGGTATACGTGGCTGTCATCGTGGTCAGCGTTGTGATACCCATCAGTTATGGGAATCATTGGGATTGCATATCTATCGTTTTATGGACGCAGTCAGTCTTCAACAGGTATGTGAGAAAAATGTAGTGCTTGATCACATTGAATTGGGTGATGTGACTGAATATTTGCCACTGATTCAAACTCCGGAAGGAAGCATCAAAATTGAAGCGGTATCTTGATTGTAATGCTACCTGCCCTCCTGTTCAAAAGGCACTCGATGCCTCTGCTCAGGCGGCGATAGAAGCGGTAGGTAATCCATCCAGCCTGCATTGGGCTGGACGAGCAGCACGGCGTATTGTCGATGATGCGAGAGATGCACTGGCTGCTTATGTGGGGTGTGAGTCGGGCAGCGTTGTGTTTACTTCCGGAGGTACGGAAGCAAATAATATTGCTATTCATAGTGTGCTCTCAGGCTTGGAATCGGGCCGTGTGATATGTACAGCGATTGAACACCCTGCAGTGCTTAAACCTTTGCAGCGTGCATCGGATCACGGTTTTGAAATGGTCAGCGTGCGCCCGGATGCGAATGGTGTTGTTAGTGTTGAATCGATGATTGATGCGATTACAGATGATACCCGCATGCTCTGCATGATGCTGGTGAACAATGAGAGCGGTGCTATTCAGCCGGTACAACAGGTGGCTGATTATTGTCGTTCTCGTGGTATCTCTGTGTTGGTAGATGCGGTGCAAGCACTTGGGAAATCGGTGATAGACTTTAAAGCGCTGGATGTCGATTTTTTGAGTTTGTCAGCGCATAAGATTGGTGGCCCGAAAGGTGTAGGGGCACTATTGGTGAAGCGTGGTGTGAAGCTGCAAGAGCTGGCTCCCGGTGGAGGGCAAGAAAGAAACCGTCGTTCAGGCACAGAGAATGTGCCTGCTATTGCTGGTTTTGCAGCTGCATTGGGACAGATTGATTTTTCTGCTTTTGCACCGATTCGGAATGCTTTTGAACAGCAGTTAAAAGATCAGATTCCAGAAGTGCGTGTTCTTTCTGAAGGTGCGCCGCGCGCGGCCAATACCAGCCTGTTTATTTTACCGGGTATGGATGGTGAAACCCTGTTGATGCAATTGGATCTGGCTGGTTTTGCAGTGGCATCCGGATCGGCCTGTTCATCTGGCAAGCGTGATGCTTCGCATGTGTTGTTGGCGATGGGGCTCAATGATGCAACCGCGCGCAGCTCCGTACGTGTCAGTTTCGGGCCGGGAAATAGTCAGGAAGACGCTGATGCGTTGGTAAGGGCATTGGTAGCAGCGCGTCAGCGCTTGAGAGGCATGGCAGGCCTGGTGGCTTGATTGTTGTGCCGTGAGGGCTCATCAGTGATGGGTATATCAATGGGCATGGTTCTCCATATAAGATTTCAAAACATGAAGCAGGATTGGTGGAAATGGATATTGAATTAACCGAAGCGGCGATTGACAGAGTACGAACACTAGTGACGGATGCTGGAAAGGCGGGCCTTTCTCTTGCAGTACGGTCAGCTGGATGTTCGGGGCTGGAATATGTGATGGATCTGGCTGATCACGCAAAAGAGAGTGATTTGGTGCAATCCTATGATGGTTTTGATCTGTATGTGGATGCAGAATCATATGCTTCAGCGCTGACAGGTCTGAAGCTGGATTTTCAGCAGGATGCGTTGTCATCTGCCTTTGTTTATCATAACCCCAACCAGAAGGGTGAGTGTGGATGTGGCATCTCTTTTTCAGTGTAAATAGAATGTGCGAATAGCATCACAGGTAGAGAGCAAAGATCCGCGTTTTTATGTTTTATCTGCCTTCTCTTTCTTTGTGCCTTTGAGTCTTCGTGGTAAACTGGTTTGATTACAAGAAATCATGTTCATTTTTTATTTTGTTTGTCTAGGCTGAGGCCATTCGTTTAAAGGAGTTTCTATGTCGAGTGTACTGTTATCCATTTCAGGTCATGATCGTGCCGGTATTGTGCGTGATGTTGCCGAGGCACTGCTGCATCTTAATGCCAATATTGAAGATTCATCGATGACAGCCCTGCGTGGCCGTTTTACGATGATGATGATTGTGTGCATTCCTGAAGATAGAAGTATCAGCGAATTAAAAGCTGCTTTGGCCGAGTTGGAACAGCGCACGCGTTTGACTGTTCAGTCTCAGGTGATTTCTGATGAAGAGGCTGCAGCACCGGCAGCGGAACCGGATCATGTGATTACTGTGCATGGCGCAGATAAGGCCGGCATCGTGCATGCTGTGACAGATGCCCTGGTTTCTCTTGGTGTATCGGTCGTGGATGTGTCAACGCAGTCGCGGGCCTCGGATCAAGCAGAGCAGGATAGTGTGTATTTGATGGTTCTGGAAGTGGTTGCGGGCGATCAAGGTGCTTGCATGCGAGAGAAGCTTGATGCGGTGGCTAAAAAAATCGGTGTTGATATTGATCTGCATGTATTGGATGAAGCTATATTATAAATTAAACCTTTAGGTGCTCTTAGATTGCCTGTGCAAACCATACTAACTAATCCTGATGCCCGCTTGCGTGCAGTTTCGGCTGCGGTGACGGCGTACGATGAATCTGTAATTCAGCAGTTTTTAGTCCTGCAAGAGACCATGAGAGCAGGCCCTGGTGGGGTTGGTATTGCGGCACCTCAGATCGGAGTAAATCGACGCATGATTGTGGTGGATTGCAGTGAGAGTCTCAGGCCGTGTAAAAACCATGGTCTGCTGAACATGGCAAATCCACATATTGTTTCAGCGAACGGTGAACGGTTGGGGCGCGAGGGCTGCCTGTCGGTACCCGATTGGGTTGGCATGGTGCCACGTGCGGCGGAAGTGTGTGTCAGCTTTGACGATGAGGCTGGCCAGCGCCAGCAGATCAGTGCGGTTGGTTTTGAAGCACGTGTCATTCTACATGAAATTGATCATCTTGATGGTGTTTTGTTTATTGATCGGGTGGTTTCGAGCAAAGGCCTGGTGAGGCGAATGGATGCCTGAATTACCAGAAGTTGAAACGGTTCGCACAGGTCTTGAGCCATTATTGCGTGGAAGAGAGATTGCATCAGTAATCTGCCACCGCAGTTCATTGCGTTATCCGCTTCCTGATTTGACGGCGCTAGTAGGTAAAACCGTAATCGGTGTGCGAAGGCGTGCTAAATATCTGCTGTTTGATATAGACGATGGCCAAACGCTGGTCTGGCATTTGGGCATGACTGGCCAGTTTCATGTTTTGCCTCAACAGACCCAAGCCGGATCACATGAACATGTCTGTTTTAATCTCAGCTATGGTCAAAGCTTACGTTATCGTGATGCGAGACGCTTTGGTTATGCGGGGCTGTTGCATGCGGAGGATTTTGAAAAGCATGCGTGGTTTGCTGCTCTTGGGCCAGAGCCTCTATCTGATGATTTCAGTGTAAACCATTTGATTGAAGCGTGTTCTTCTCGTAAAGCACCGATCAAAAACGTGATTATGGATGCGGGTGTTGTGGTTGGTGTGGGTAATATTTATGCCTCAGAGTCATTGTATCGCGCTGGCATTCATCCGACTCGAGCGGCAGGCAGAATTTCTGCGCCGCGTCTGGGGTTGTTGGTGAAGGTGATTCGAGAGGTGCTGGAAGAAGCCATTGATGCCGGTGGATCAAGCATCAGTGATTTTGTTAATGCTGATGGTAAACCGGGATATTTTGCACACAGCTTTCAGGTGTATGGGCGGCATGGAGATCGTTGTTTTGCATGTGATAAGCAGATTAAACGTATCTCGCAAGCAGGACGCAGTACGTTTTATTGTTCGAGCTGCCAGCGTTAAGATATGAACACTGGCTTCGCTTAAAAGCTGAAACGGTGGCGAAAAAAACTTGCGCATTCTTTGTATGTGTGATTCAATGACTAAAATAAGCGTAAAATAGTAGTGTGACACACCCCGTTGATGGGTAAAAGTAATCTAAAGAAATTCACGTCACCGTAATGAAAGCTGATGAACATTGACCCAAACGACATAAATAATAGGACGATAAAGCATTGGGCATTGCCCAGTGTGAGAGGATAGAATGGCAACGAAGAAAGTAAGAGAAGAAGCGCATAGAGTGCTCAAAGATAGTTTTGGTTATGATGAATTTCGACCAATGCAGGAAGATATCATTTGTGCACTTATGGATGGTAAAGATGCATTTGTATTGATGCCAACCGGTGGCGGTAAGTCATTGTGTTACCAGATTCCAGCCATGATGCGCTCTGGTACGGGCATTGTAGTATCGCCATTGATCTCTTTGATGAAAGATCAGGTTGATGCATTAACAGCCTGTGGAGTGAAAGCAGCGTATTATAACTCATCGTTGAAAGCTGCTGATGCTAAGGACGTGCTGGCGCGCTTTGAAGCCGGTAATCTGGATATGCTGTATGTGGCACCAGAGCGATTACTATCCAAGGCGTTTATTGCCAAGTTGCAAAAATTAGAGCTGTCGATGTTTGCCATTGATGAAGCGCATTGTGTATCACAATGGGGGCATGATTTCAGACCGGAATACGTGCGTCTGGGTGAGTTGCGTGAAATATTTCCCGATGTGCCAATGTTGGCGCTTACTGCGACTGCGGACGAACATACACGTGAAGATATTAGTGAGCGTCTAAAATTAGAAAAAGCACAGCGTTTTACGGCCAGTTTTGATCGCCCGAATATCCGTTATCTGGTAGCTGAAAAACGTCAGCCATTGACCCAGATTTTACAATTTTTAGAAGGCTGGCAGAACTGTTCCGGTGTGATTTATTGTTTGTCGAGAAAACGGGTGGAAGATCTGGCCGTCAATTTACAACGCCATGGCATTCGCGCTGCAGCATATCATGCCGGTATTCCGGGGCGTTCACGCGAAAAGGTGCAGGATGATTTCCTGCGTGATCGTGTGAAAGTGATTGTTGCGACCATTGCATTTGGTATGGGCGTGGATAAACCCAATGTCCGTTTTGTAATTCATCATGATATTCCCAAGAGTATTGAGTCCTATTATCAGGAGACCGGCCGTGCCGGGCGTGATGGCCTGGAGTCGGAAGCGTTAATGTTGTACGGCTCCGGTGATGTGAATCTGGTTCGTCGTCTGATTGAGAACGTTGAAAATATTGATCAGCGTCGTGTCGAAGTACATAAGTTGAACAGTATGGTCGGATTTTCCGAGGCGCTGACATGCCGACGTCGTGTATTGCTGGGCTATTTTGGTGAGCCTTTGAACGAACCATGTGGCAACTGTGATGTCTGTCTTGATCCTCCGAAAACATATGATGCGACTGAGTTTGCTGAAGCGGCGTTGCAGTGTGTGCGTGAAGTAAAGGGCCATTTTGGCATGGGCTATATTATTGATGTGCTGCGTGGATCGAATAATGCGCGCATCAAAGAACACAACCATGACAAGATCAAAAGTCATGGCACAGGTGCTGATGTTAATGCTGATGAATGGACGTCGATTTTGCGTCAAATGGTGCATCATGGTTATTTTATGCAGGACGTTTCCAAGCGTGCCGCAATGTTGGCGACTAAGAAAGCTGAGCATATTGGTACGGGTGAACCGATCATGTTGGCCAAGTATCAACCTGGCATTAGACGACAGTTTAAGCGTTTAGGTATGGCCCGTGATGAGTTGTTGTTCAAGAAACTAGTGGCGCTTCGCGAAGAGTTGGCAGACAAAGAAGATGTACCACCGCATGTTGTTTTCAATGACGTGACGCTAACTGAAATGAGCCAGCGTAAACCGGATACTGATGCATTAATGCGTTTGATCAGTGGTGTGGGTGAGCATAAGCTGGAAGCATATGGTGATAATTTTATTGCGCTGATTAAAAAGCATGGTGATAGCAAGGCCAGTAAAAAAGTCAAAGATGCTGGCAATGATATCCCGATGCTGATTGCCAAGGGGCCTGGTCTGAATGAAACGCAGACCTATACGCTTTCTCTGGTTCGTAAGGGCTTGAGTTTGCAGGAAAATGCTGCTCAGCAAGGTGTGAGTGAAATAACTGTGTTAAGGCACTATGTCGCAATTATTCGTGCAGGTCAGTATCTTGATGTGCCAAGTTTTATTGGCAAAAACTTTGAGACTATCATGACTGAGCTGACAGATGCTGATCCGTATGCCTCTCTATCAGAGGTTAAATCTGATCTGTCGGTCGATCTGAATAACGAAGAGTTTCGCCTAGTTCTTGCATGGCGTGAAGCCATTGGTGTTGCATAACTGCTATCTTTCTATTGATTAAAGCTGTTTAAAAAGCCCGCGTACCTCTTGTACGTGGGCTTTTTTTGTGACCTGAGTCGGGCTTGAATTAATCGCCTGTAGGGTTTTCAGGTGTTGCCACAGCAGCGTTTGCATTTTAATCCGCTGTTGCAGGGGCAGGGGACGTTTCGTCCCGCTTCAGATACATTGCACTTGCCATCAAGATAGCGCCAGCTCCCCTTTACCTGTTGAAAACGACTGGTTTCATGCAGCAGCATAATCTTTGATCCCTCTTTAAATCCTGCGATAAACTCCACGCTATCGTTGCTTGCATGAACGATTGTGAGTCCTAGCCAGTTGGTGGATGTGGGAGATACCGAAGAGGGGCGTGTGTCAGGATGCCAGCTTCTGTGTAAGTAGTCCCAATAACCCAAGACATAAGCGGAATAACGTGATCGCATTAGCATTTCTGCAGTGCTTGCACTGTCGTTCTTTATGATGTTCTGACAGCAGTCGGTAAAGCTGCGGCCACTGCTGCAAGGGCAGGGAGAGAGCTCATTCATTGCATTCATCAGGGTCAATGATATGTCGTACGATATCTTCTTCCGTGAATTTATCACCGCATACAGTTCTGTTTTGTAATGATATTTTGGCGTGATGCACAGCGTTTTTATCGCCACAGATTAAATGATGCCATGACAAAAGTGACTTGCCTTCATGTAAAAGGCGGTAAGCACAACTACTCGGTAACCATGCAAATTGCTGATCGGTGAAGCTGCGGATATTCATGCATTCGGGCACCTGTATGTTGCGCTGCATGTAATCAGTGCATTTGCACACCTTGTCATCGAATAGATGGCAGCGGATATCTGTATAGAGGATTTCGCCGGAGTCTTCGTCTTCAAACTTCCATACACAGCAATGTCCGCAGCCATCACACAGTGATTCCCATTCGTCATCTGACATTTCCGATAGTGATTTTTCGTTCCAGAACATTAATGACTCGCTTCAGTTTGTTTTCTGTACATATTGCTTATAGCGCTTCAACCGCTTTGGCTGCCAATCGGGATCGCTCACTGGCTTTCAGGGCGATGTGACCACCGTACTCCCAGTCAGCAAAGGCGGATACCGCTTGTGTTAATCCATTCGTGTGGGCGGTCAAATAAGGTGTATCGATCTGGGCGTTATTGCCGAGGATAATGAGTTTGGAATCTTCACCCATACGTGTGACGATGGTCTTCATTTGATGCGGGGTAAGGTTTTGAGCCTCGTCAACAATTAACCATGTTTTGGTGAAGGTGCGACCGCGAGCATAGGACAGGGCTGCAATTTCAATGCGGTTCTGGCCTAAAATATCGGCGATATTCTGAGCTTCATCGCCAAGCAGAATAGATAGGTTATCGGTAATAGCACCCATCCATGGTTCAAGCTTTTCGCGTTCGGTGCCTGGTAAAAATCCGATATCTTGTCCCATTGGTACGGTCGCACGGGTTACCAATATCTTTTCATACAGACCCATGTCCAGTGTTTGATGCAGACCCGCTGCCAGAGCCAATAAGGTTTTACCTGAGCCTGCCAGGCCCATCATGGCGACCAGATCAAGATCTGCATCCATGAGTAAATTCATAGCCATATTCTGTTCAAGATTGCGGGCTTGAACGCCCCAAATAGCGTGCCTTTCAGTGCGATGTGACAAAATATCCATCAGATGGACGCGGCGGTCATTACTGTTTATCTCATTGCAGCGCATCGCAATTTCACGATCGCCTGGTAAAATGGCGAAGGAGTTCTTGAATGGCAGTGCCATCTCTTCCGGCCAGCTGACAACGAAATGATTGCCATGATTGTTTTCAAGCACCTCCATTCCCTCAGCCATGGTCTCCCATGTTTCAAGGTCCAGTCGTACTTTTCCGCTCGGTAGAACGGATAGGTCGGTGACCACACGATCAGAGCGATAGTCTTCTGTTTTTAATCCTAATGCGCGTGCTTTGATGCGCAGGTTGATGTCTTTGGATACCAGGATGACCTGTCGCCCAGGGTTCTCCTGCTGTGCAGCCATGGCGACG
>JAJFLF010000032.1 GCA_021772845.1 Mariprofundus sp. | reverse complement strand
ACATTTGAAGTGGATCATGAAACTGGTGTGGCGACTGATTCAGCGGCTGCTGGTCAGGGTGGCAGTCACTAATGGATAGAGCTAATACGTCTCGATTGCACACGGAATCCTCCTGGGATTTTGCGCATCATCAGGGTACATGGTTATTGGTTTTTCTTACCATGCTGATGGTGGGATTGGCTATTTGGGTGTTATCGAATGGCTTCTTCCTTGAAAGTGCGATGCAAAGTTGGTCGATCGTTATCTCTGCCCTTGGTTCAGAGGAGATCCTGCTAGAAAATCTGACCATGTTAACACCACACTTTCCATTGTATCTGCTGATTCCCTTTTATTATCTTCCCGGCCTTGATACAGGTGCGGCTCCATATCTAGTGTCGATTCTTGCAACTACGTTGTTGCTGTGGATGTGGGCGAGAGATTTAAAAGATGTAGATATTACCCAGACCAGACTGGCAATCGTAGCGATACTGATTGTATTGCATCCGGCCTTTTTATGGGCTGCAACCTCCGGTGGACATATTTCACTGACCATGATTACGTTTTATCTGCTCTATCGCGCTGCTCAGCATATTATTACAGATCATGATATCCATTCCTATATTTCGATGGCTGTTGTATTCGTTATTTTCTTTTTCATTGATGGTACGGCGATTTATATCTTTGTGGCATTGATTCCTCTGATTGTTTTGATCGCTCCAATTCGTGCCATCATGGTATCACCCATGAGTTTGTATCTGATTATCGGTACTCCATTTGCATTTGCGATGGCTACCTGGGGATATATGAACTGGATTTTTGAAGGTAGTTTTACATTCTTCATCACCAATGCTGATTCCGCTTTCCTGGGTGGTATGCTCGGGGTGGAAAACTACCCTTGGTTACAGGATTATGGCGGGCAGTTCTTTCAACCCTTTCTTGTTGCCACGGGATACCTGCTGATTGCATATCCCGTATCCATTTATTTGTTGCTGGATACTGTTGATGATAACCATCGTTTTCGTGCAACATTCGTATTGATGATGCATCCATTGATTGCGATCGGAATTGCCACGAGTCAGAACTATCTCACCCATCCATTTGAAATCTTAACGCTGGTGAGTGCAGGGCTGATGGCAGAGCTCACCTATGTGAAAATGCAGACGCGGCGTGAATTTGTTCTGTTGGTAGTGTTCATGATCGTTAGTATTTTTGGTGGCTGGTGGTTATTCATTGAGACCGCAAACCCTCAAATGGAGCGCTGGTACAAGGCGTTGCAAGGTGAAAATGCATCAGTCGCGATTGCTGAAGATGCGGATTATCAATTGGGTAAATGGTTGAAGGTTAACCGTATGCCCACCATGATTTATGAGCGTAGTGCTTATCGTGTGATTGCGGCTCGCGGTGATGCGGAGGGGCTTCTGTTGTCTTATTCGCATGGATTTAAGTCTGCCATGCGCCAACGTATTCCTGATATTGAACAGATAGTGGTCTCTGATCCTAGCACAATATTGGGTCGGCGTGACTTTGTGAACATTAAACATCCACATTTGTACTCGCATGGTTTGGCCGGTTTTAGATTGGTTTATGATAAGCTGGGCTGGCGTGTTTATCGGAAAAAGCATGCATAAACGTTTTCTGTTCTTGTCCATCGCCTGCATTGCAGGGCTCGTAACGGGTTGCGTTTCCGTGGGTGAATTAAAACATCAATCCATGATGCGTGGATTTAATGTGATGCAGCATGAGAATGTGGGTTGGAATGAACCCCAGGCCCGGCGCTCTATGAAACGTATGCGCAAGCTTGGTACAAATGCGGTTGTGCTGATTGCTTTTCTTGAGCAGAGCTCTGCATCCTCTTTGCAGGTGAGACATTCTGATGCTGTAACCTTCGATCAGTTAAAACATGCTATTGAATATGCTCATGATTTCGACCAGAAGGTGATTCTCAAGCCGCAAATGCTGGTGCATAACTCCTGGGCCAGCGCTATTTCCCATCATAGTCAGAGAGGGTGGAACCAGTGGTTTGAAAGTTACTCAAAGCATATTGTTGAATATGCACGATTTGCATCAAAACATCAGGTTCAGACATTTGTGATAGGCACAGAGCTATCCAAAGCTTCACGGTATGTTGATTGGCCAACATTAATTCGTAAGGTGCGCGCAGTATTTCATGGCAAGATTACCTATGCTGCCCACAACGTTGAAGGCGTTGAGGCATTTCCATATTGGAATCAGTTGGATGCGGTCTCTTTAACATTATATCCTGCGCTTGGCCGTTCCGGGCAATATGAAGAGATGCAGTCCCATATTCATCATGCATTGAACAGATTACACCGTGCTGTGCAGAATGTTGATTTACCACTTTGGGTGTTGGAAGTTGGGATGCCGTCAGCTTCTGGTGCGTCTGCTAAACCATGGGAATGGCAGAGCTTGAAACATGCCCGCGTGGATTTGAGAGTACAGCGTGATGCGATAGATATTTGGCTGAGAGCATTGGATCAACCATGGGTTGACGGTGTTTTTCTTTGGGCATGGTATAGCGATGCCAGATCAGGTGGAGCAATGGATACAGATTACACACCTCAGAATAAACCTGCTGAACAAGTAATTCAGCGTTACTGGAAGTTTTAATCATGCGTATGAAGGGAGTGACTTTGGTTCGACAATGGCAGCACATGATTGCATTCATTATATTGATTGCCGGCTTCTCTATGGTGCCTTCAGCATATGCGGGAGGAGGTATGCTTAGTGGCGGCGAATCACTCTATAATTCCGATCTTGGTTTCTCTGCAGGTAACGCTGTCTGGGATTCAACGCGCCAGAAAGTGCCTTCTGCCTGTAAACGGAGAAATGCTAGTTTGGTTCAGGGTTATGAGTATGGTTATTCCTATTTTTATACCGTCTATGCCAACGTGACATTTGCTCATCGTAGTTGTGGCCAGATTAACAACAGGAATGCGCTGCCGACGGTTAGCGGTCGGTCTACCGGTATTGGTGATTTTGAAATTGGTATGCGGGCGCGATTGAACCATGCAAATACAGCGGCATGGGAAGCAACAATGCTTATCCCTGGTGGATATGACGGTAATAGTCCATCTGCTTTAGGACGCGGTGCTTTAGGTTTGTCATTGGGGCTGAAGTTCGCATCTGATTCGGGTTTGAGTAAAAAAAGTTCCTGGGCCTGGAAGCTGGGTTCAAAATTCACCTATTACTTTGCCACTAAAGGGAATTCCATCACTTCTTTTGGGCAGGTGAGTTATGCCTTTACTGAGACGAATTTTGAACAGACTGGTGATTTCTTGTCATTACGTGTCAATAATAACTTTGCCATGGCCAATAACGGTATCCAGCAACAGCTTTTTTTCAACCAGGCTCAATCAAGTTTAACCAATAGTGATTCGACGTCATTATCCTTGGGATATAGTCATGCATTTGGCAATGGATGGTCAACCAACGCGAGGGTCGGAAAGGCATTATTCGGTCGCAGTGCTCCTATTGATTATAGTGCAGGCTGGGGCCTCAGTTACCGTTGGGAAGATTAAATGATAGCCAGTAAATATCTGAAATTGTACTTGCTTCCACTGCTATGTATGGCGCTGGTAGCAGGTGTTGTGCATGCGAGAGAAGGTGATGTTTATACCTTGTTGGATGACTCAAATTTACGTCAGGGTCCAGATAGTTTTTATGCACCAACCAGTAGTGCTGTACAAGGAGCTCAGGCTATTGAATTGAATAGCTCAGGTGAATGGAAAAAAGTGCGCCTGTTTTCCAGCGGAAATGTTGGCTGGATATATACGGGTTCTCTAGGTCCTGCTTCAGTGAATGTTGCAGCGTCACAAGTGCTTGAAAATAGTGCAGTGGTTTCGACATTGGAGCCACAACCAGTCGTAATAGCAAATGATCAGCAATCTTTGCCGGATAACAATCCTGATTTGTCTTCTCAATTTGAAAGTGGGCAGTTTGGTGTGCCTCGCTCAGCTGATGCTAGTCAGGAAAACACGATGGAAATGCTGGTGCTCAAGCCTAAACCCGTTGCGCAAAATATGACGCCTTCCAAAGATGGTGTGGATGGAGAAGTTGTATCGCCAATGTTTGAGGATGGTGCTGTTTCTCAAGAATCGGTTGTTCCAAGGGTAACTCAGAATAGCAGGCGAGATGTTGAAGGAACTCAGAAGCTGAGTTCGGTCAGTGCATCATCTGCAAAGGCCAAATCGGAGTTGTTGCAAACTACAGCAGATGAAAACATGCAGACACCTATATCTGGTGAATCAGCGCTACAGCAGTTTTCTGTTCAATTGGTGAGCAGTAGCTCTACTGATGAGGCCGGTCCAGCTGTAAACATGCAGATCCCACGTGTGAATCCCCCTTCTGTGTTGCCAGAGAAGAGTGTGGCAGTGATTGCCAGCAAGAGTGAGAAGATCGAAGTAAAACCTGTTCAAGAAAATGATATTTCACCGGTAATTCATCAAAAGTCTGAAGCTATAATAGTTAGTCAACAGCTTGCCAAACCTGTAGGGACCTCACAAATGGTGATGCAAACTGCAGTTATCAGGGTTGGTCCTAGTGCGTTATCTGAGGTGTTGGGTTGGGCAGGGGCCGGTGCTCAGGTCCAGACTATGCATCAGCAGGGTAAATGGATGAAAGTCCGTCTTCTCGATAGTGGCCGTATCGGCTGGGTTGAGGCTACGGCTCTTGATGGGACTAATGTTCCCGTTACTTCTATGGCGATGTCAAAACAGCCGGTGGTTGATTTGAATGTCCCATCTGAAGTAAAAGCGAACGATATAGCGGATACAGGTACTCAAGAAATAATGTCAAAACAACCAGTGGTTGATTTGAATACTCCATCTGAAGTGAAAACAAATGATATAGCTGATGCAAACACACCTGAAATGCTGGTGAAACAGCAAAACAATGCGAAAGATGTAGCACAGGAAAACAGGGCCAGGGAAGCAACGCCTCAGTGGGAAACAACCCATGATTTAGGTAAGCCGCTAGCGGTTGAGTCTGTGCAATCTGCATCTGCTAAGAACGCCGCTGAAGACGCGATGAAACCAGAAAAAAGTGTGTATAAGTTCAACAAAAGAGCTACGCTAAGAGCAGGGCCAAATGCGAAGTTCGATTCAGTTTACTGGGCTGGTAATGGGGCGAAGGCTACTGAGCTGGATCGTAAAGGGAGCTGGGTCCGCATTCAAATGCAGGTGAGTAAGAAGATCGGCTGGGTATATGGTCAGTCATTGCAGCTCATTACTGCGGGCAGTGGGATAGCAGCAACTGTGCTTCCTACACCTGTATTCAATGTTAATCTGAAATCCGATAATTCTCAATCCGATAATACGCAATCAAAACCGAAACCTATTGCGGCAGCTGAATCAATGGCCAGCCAAAGTGTTCCTGATTCAACAAACAATCTGTATAGCTTTAATGAAAAATCCAATTTGCGAGCGGGTCCAGCTGTCAAGTATGATGCGGTTTCATGGGCTGGTAAAGGTTCTTATGCGCTAGAGCAGGACCGTAAAGGTGACTGGGTTCGTGTGCAGATGCAGGTGAATAAGCGCATTGGATGGGTACACAGCAGCTCTTTGAATTTAGCGAAAGTTGGTGCGACAGCTCCTGCAGCGGTTGTGGTGAATACTGATAAATCAGCTAGACAAGCAGAAGAAAGCATTGATGACTCTGATCACAAACTACATTTCTTTAAACGCACTAGTAATCTAAAGGCAGGTCCTGGAAAAGAATTCGAAAGGGTTGCATGGGGCGGTAGAAACGAGTCAGCGGAGCAACTTGAACATAAAGGTGATTGGAAACGTGTTCGCATGACCATTAGCGGAAAAACGGGCTGGGTGTTTAACGAATACTTAGTACGCGCTGTTCATGCAGGTCATATCATGGGAGTCACGCGTTCAGTGCTCACGCCTGTAGTGAAGAGTGCAGAAAAGAGTGGGCAGTTGTATCAGGTGGTGCGGACGGTTCCATTACGTGCAGATGCAGGGAACTTGGCTGACTTGATCGGCACAGTTCAAAAAGGTGACCTGGTCGCCTGGTTAGAAGAGCGCAGTGGTTGGGTGCGTGTGAATCCCCAGATTGATGCTGGCAAGATCGGTTGGATTGAAGCAAAGCTGTTGAGAAAGACAGAACAGTTTAAGGTTGAGCATACGCAGGCTCTGATCAATAATGAAAACGCCCTGACATACACAGACAGAATATCAAAAGGCGAAACATTCAACTTCTCATATGCGGCTCTGGAGGAAGCTTTATACAAGGTTCCGGTTGAAGAGATTCATATTCGTATTCGTGAAGACGATTTGAAAGCTGTGTTTCTCAAACGTCAGTTCGATCAATCACCCTTCGAGATCAGGCTGACAACGGGTAGGCATAGATTGAGTGGTACCTTGAAAGTATTGGGTAGTTCAACGCGTATCTTTAAGAAAAAATCAATCATGATTAAATTGGATAAAGAGAGTGCACGATGGTATGGCCATCGCAGGATTGCATTGCGTTCTATGGCGTCAGATAAAGCCCTGATGCGAGCGTGGATGGCATGGAAGATGAGGGCAGCGCTTGGAATGAAGGTGCCTGAAGTGCACTTTACGCGCGTCTCATTTAATAAGGGCGAAAAAACGGCGCTGTATCTATCTGTTGAGTGGATGGGAGCTGAATTCCTGGAAGGCAATAATCTGGATACGCGCGGTGAGTTTTATCAACCCAATGATGCGGCCCATTGTGGTGATTTGTATACGCCGGACAATGTCGAACTGTGCTTTGATAAGATTACGCCATTTGGAGATTTCAGTAATCTCAAATCGATGGCGAGATCTGTGAATGAAGCAACAAATGAAAATATTCATGAGGTTCTGGCCAAGTATTTTGAGGATGAATCGATCATCAACTGGATGGCTGTGAATGGATTGGTTACCAATGGTGATACATATAATAAAAACTATTGGCTCTATTATCATCCAACAAGAGAGAAATGGACTGTAATTCCTTGGGATTACAATCTGACCTATGGTCGTACGTATGACCGCTATTCCACTGCGGCATTCAGAATTTTTAATGATAATTTCCAATATTATTATCCACCCGATGTAGGGGCAGGGAACCCGATTAAAGATAAGGCGTTGCGCAATCCGATGCTTAGAAAACGCTTGGAAGATAAAATCAAACATTTGATTGGTATGGAACCAAATGGTTCAGAACATACCTTTGGTTGGTTCTCTCCCACTGTGATGCATGCACGCATTGGTAATCTTGCCGCAGTGGTGGGTAAAGAGGTGTATAAGGATACATTCCTCTCTTATGGCGAAGGTGAATTCACTAAAACGTATGAGTCATTAATGCATTATGTGACATCACATGACTATTTCCTCAAAACTAAACTGTTTGGAGATTTCCCGTGGGAGCCTGAACCACCAAACCAACCATATGTTTTCAATCCTTTGCCGGATACATTAGTTGCTAACGGTCACATTGATGCTGGTGCTGAATCATTGCATATGGTGGATAGTGGCTGGGGATATTTTGTGGCGCATTTGAATCTGAATGAACCATTAAAAACAAAAGCGGAGTTTGAGGTGAAGATTGAAGGTGGAATAACACCTAAACTTCTACCCACTGTTGTACAATCAGCAAGCCGATGTATTGAACGCTCATGGTTGTTAAAAACAACATCCGAAAAGGTGTCTGTTGCGGGTGATCTGATGATCGAGTATACTCAGGAAAATTCACGCCGTTCTGAAGTGCCGCCCAGTATTCATGAAGAGTTATTGGAGCTGTGGATGCTTGATGGCAAGCGCTGGAAACCGATTCAAACAGAAGTAAATGAGTACTCGAATACGTTAATTGCTAAAAATGTGCATGTGGAATCAGGCCATCAATATCGATTTGTTGCTTGTAGCCCATTTTAATTAGAAGTGTTTGAGTTTGTAGATGATAAAAAATAGAGCTTTCAAAGGCAGTTATAAAGTGGAACTATTAAGACAATGAAAATGAATCAGCTTGCGCAAAATATATGGGAAGATATGAAGAGTGAAGAGGGTAAAACGACGTTTCGTTTTGCTATTCGACTCTTCCTGATTCTGCTTGCCTATTATCTCATGAAACCTGTCCGGGAAGAGTTGATTCTTGATGGTGGAAGCGCTGCAATCAGGAGTTATGCTCTGGCCGGTCAGGCAGCGCTATTGCTGCTGTTGGTACCTATTTATAGTCATATCATTAAACATTTGCATGGTGATAAACTGTTTCATATTGTGACCCTGTTTTTAGCAGCCAATATTGGCGTGTTTTATTTTATGGGTGCTGCGGGCATGGATATCGGCGTGGCCTTCTTTGTTTGGCTGGGGATTTTCTCGGTGGTACAGATATCCCAATTCTGGACTATGGTCAGTGATTATCACTGTGTAGACAAGGGTAAGAGGCTTACCTCATATATCGCTATTGGTGGTTCACTTGGTGCCATGATTGGTGCGATGATCGCTAAAACGCTCTATCTTGAGTTTGGAGCCTATAACCTGATGCTGTTGGCGGTGGTGATGCTTATTGTTGCAGTGTTTATTCCTGGAGCAAAGGAAGGTTTGCGCAAAGATCATGATGATGCAGATGCAGATGATGAATCCATCAAACATTTGTTGGGTGGATTAAAACGGGTATTGGATGTGCCATACCTACGCTGGATTGCTGCATCTGTAGTGTTACTCAACCTGATTAATTCAACCGGCGAATTTGTGCTGGCCAGTTTTGTAACTGCTGAATATAGCGGTAAAGAGATCGGAGCATTTTATTCAACCTTTTACCTGTATGTGAATATCGCTACGCTGGTCTTACAGGCCTTTGTGGTGCGACCATTGTACCAGGTGATTGGTGTTGGTGGTGCATTGATCAGTTTGGCTGCGATTAATCTGATGATGTACATGTCTGTGCTTGCATTCCCTGTTCTGGCCTGGTTCGCTATTGTGAAAATGGCTGATAACAGTATTGATTATTCTGTAGCCAATACAACCAAACAGATTCTGTTTTTACCATTGGATCGTTTTACACGTTATGAAGGCATGTTGGCGATCAACACATTCTTCACCCGTTTCGGTGATTTGATTCAGGGTGGTGTTATTTTTATTGTGATTTCTGTATTGGCAATGTCACCAATGACATTGGTGGCTACAAATATCGTATTGTGCCTGCTGTGGTTATTTGTAACGATAAATGTCAGCAAGCAGTTTAAGAAACAGACCGAAACATCCAAAGATGCGCTTGCTGAATAAGGTATGCTCCTCATAATCAGGAATGGTGGTTGGTATTTGCCGTTCATTGATATGTTTAGATGTGATGGTTGTTTCAAACGGGGGATAAGGGGTAGAAAATGAGTGATGTATTAAAAGCTGTTGTGCTTGCAGGTGGATCAGGCAGTCGTTTGTGGCCATTGTCGCGTCAGCAATTGCCTAAGCAGTTTCTCAATTTAAGTGGTGATGAAAGCATGTTGGGTGGGACCATCAAACGCTTAACCCCTTTGATTGAAGAAAAAAATGTGTGGGTTGTCACTGGCGAAAAACATGCAACTGGTGAAGCCTTTTCAGAGTTAGATGGGCTTAATCAGATATTAGAACCTTGTGGTCGAAATACAGCACCTGCTGTGGCTCTGAGTGCAGCATTGATGCAGGACCTGACGCATGAAGATCCAATCATGGTGGTGCTGCCTGCTGATCATCTTGTTTCTAAAAGAGATGCGTTCCAGTCATGTTTGAAACAAGCTGTAACAGCGGCCCAGAATGGACAGTTGGTTACTTTCGGTATTGTTCCCGATCAGCCGGAAACTGGTTTTGGTTATATCCAGACTGAGGCAGAAGCGCAGG